>JARGOJ010000604.1:0-2035 GCA_029210225.1 Planctomycetota bacterium | reverse complement strand
ACAAAAGCAGCCTTGAGTGCAAGGTTTATACATCAAGTGCTCAGTTGTTTCAGAGTTTCAGTAATGAGCAGCGGTCCAAGCTGCGTGACTATGTTGTATATCGAGCAAAGACACCCGAAGATCAGCGTCCGTTGCTTGTTTTGGCAAACAGTCTACTTTGGGTAAAAAGCTCTGAACAGCTGCAAGACAGGGCGATCTCAATTGTCGGAGCGCGCCTTGGTAGTGACTTCCAATTCACTGAAACAACCCAGCGAGTATGTGGTCCATTCACTGCGAGGATAGCAACCTTTAAGCATAAGAAGACCGGCATTGAATTCCAGTTAATTCCGGGGAGCTTGAAAAAGACAAGATGGTGGAAGGATCCACTGTTCGAATACACCATTAATTTCTTAGAGATCCTTGCGTCAAAAGATTGCAACCAAGGCGTCATCGCTATGTCGCTTACACTCCCGCCTTCTTCCGATTTCACGAGCGCTCTGCTTCGATTCATGGGGCAAAAGCGAACAGAGCGATCTTCCCTAAACTTCATGAGGGCTTTCGGAATATCCCGCAAAATAAAAAACCAGGACCTTCCAAATTACCGCGCATGGTTTAGGCAGCGAGTAAAATTAAAAACTAAGGAGAAGCTATTTAAGGATGTCACTGATTACATTCCCCCCTTCCTCATTGCCAAGCGCGAACTAAGCATTGGCCAATGGAAGAGCGTCGCTAAGCTGCCCCCTCCCCCACCAGGCACGATGGGCGGCACCATGTCTTGGTCCTCTGACCCCGACTACCCCATGTTCTTTCCTCAAACAGTTGCTCTGGAGTGGCTCAAGAAAGCCGACCGCAACTTCCGACTACCCAATCGTCATGAATGGTTAATCGCAGCCCAAGGAAGCTCGAATGAGCGATTCTTTTGGGGTGACGATATTTCAAAAATAACAAGCTACGCTGTCGTCTACACAGGATCTTTTCCCTCTCCCCAAGTGACAACAGCTCATGACAAACAGTGCAATGCCTATGGCCTCTCCGACGTCTATGGAAACGTGAGTGAGTGGGTCGATCCAGACTGGAATTCCTGGCGCAAAGCCTGGCCAAGGAACAGGCCAATGGCGACTCTCTTCAAAGGCATTGGCCACGACGATCCGTTGAAGTGGGGACTGAATATGGGAGGCGATTCTTATACTCCTGGGCCCCTATGCCAAAGCAGCATGGTCTTCTTCCAACCCGTTCTCACCAACCATCCTATTATGCAAAGAATTGGACTGAGAGTCTCCGTCTCCATTCCTTAGAATACAATTATGGCCCTGCCTCCCCAATTACAACAATTCTTCCAACGTCCTGAATTAAAGCGCTACAAGCCCATTAGCGAGCCGCGCTGGGGCGGTATGGGCGCCGTCGTGAAGGTGGTCGATTCCCAAAGTAAAAAACACTTCGCCATGAAGATCCTTTGCACCAACGCCGACAACAGCGCCGAGCGTTTCAAGCGGGAGATTCAAGCCCTCATCAATCTAAAGAGCCCGCACATTGTTGAGATTATTGACTTTGGTGTGGCGGGCACTGACTTTTACTACCTCATGGATTGGATTGTGGGCGAGAGTCTTGATGCGCTCGTTCGAAACTCGTTTCATTCCACAGGTCAAAGCCTCGCTCCTGAATTTATTCAGTCCCTATTTTGTCAACTCGCTAAGACTCTTGATTATTGTCATTCCCAAGGAATCATCCATCGAGACCTCAAGCCTGAGAACATCATGATTACTGAGGGCCAGAACATTCTCCTCATTGACTTTGGATTGGTTCGGAGCATTCAAAATGAGCTTCAGACTAGCCAAAATAGTGTTGTCACTGACCTGACAAAGACCGGTGAATTCCTTGGCACTCCTCACTACATGAGCCCAGAGCAAGTGGACTACAAAGGAGAGAGTGGCCTTGTGTCCGTCAAAACCGACGTCTGGGCCTTGGGAGCGACTCTTTATTATGCACTGACCGGGGGCCCTCCCTTTGATTGTCAGTCCGCCACTGAACTTTACATCAATATTCTCGACAGAAACAT
>JARGOJ010000603.1 GCA_029210225.1 Planctomycetota bacterium | reverse complement strand
CGCTTCAATTGCAATAGATCGAGTTTTGATTCCTTGCTTTCCCGAATAGGCGCATACCAATAGCTAGTAAATGTGTAGGCGCGGCGCATCGTGCTGGTCAGCGCGCCTTCTTCATAGAGTATTCTCAGTTCTTTCTCAAAGGGAATGGCGTCGAGCACTCTGAGTCGATACGCGCTTGTTATTCCAGCCCATTGACGCCGTGGAGCCTTGGGCATACCGGTCAGCGACGACGAGAAACGAAGCTTCGAAGGGTCGCTGACTCGCCCCGGCAATCCAAACCAAGCCATAGCGTCCGTGGTCACTAGGGTTGGGAACAATGATTTATCAACATGAAAGCGTGTATCCCCCGGGCCCCAGAATTTGTATAGCGGGGAGTGGATTTGGGCGAAGGTGCCAATGTAGCGACCGCTCCCTTCAAATTCGAAGAGCAACCGATCGTAGGGCCGGTCAATTCTTGCGTGAGGGTAGCCCTTTGATTTGCAATGAAAGATCATCGAGCGCTCAGTCCAAAAGATCCTCTTAGCCTGGGCTGAGGCAATCACACGAACGTTGTCGTTTCCATAGTTCCGAATAGAGACAAGAGCGCGATAATGAAAGGGCATGGGAAAGGTGCAAGTCAGCTTACGTTTTCCGTCTGAAGAGAAGTAGCGGCCGTTCACTTCCTCGCGAAGGAAAGGCGCCGCGAAGAAGTCACCGACGGGGGCTCTGACAGTGCATATTCCATCAAATTCAATACGCAGTATCAGCTCTCTTAGCTGCGCCGGGTTCGTAAGGCCTTTTATGGTCAGCGACAATTCAGTGATCGCCGCGCCCTTGCTCTCTTTGGATTTGAACAAGAAGAGCGAGGTGTTTTTGTTTGGTTTAATATCGAATTCTTTACTTTGTTTTCCGGCTGTGACTTCTGGAGGCTTTCTGGAGAGTGTTTGACCAGCGGAATCCATTAACTCCTTGACTGATTTCAATTGCTCAGAATTGAACGATTCGACAGGAGTATCCTCTGCGTATGCGCGAGACTCAATCACGTAACGAAGCTTATCTCTATCCGATACAACACGGCATGACGTCTGAAACGGGTAGGGAAAGAGCAAGGTCCAGGAGCTGCCGTTTTTTTGCACGAAGCGAGGATCAATCGCGGGGAAAACCGTCCTCTTCTCAAAGTCTATTTCCTGCGCTGCTTCGCTCTGGCCGTCTATAAAGATGCTTAGCTTGCCCACCGGAGCTTCTAACCAAATCCGCGTGAGGCAACCCGGCTGTTTGGCTTCAAAGAGCACCTGCTTTGCTTGTCCTTTAATATAATCAGTCCTTAAGACATTGCCAGAATCCGGCCGTGTCCCCGCAGTCCAACCCAAATCTCCCGGCTGAACATAGGCGCTCGAACGAGTCAGCGCCTTGTAACGAGGCACCGGCTGCATTGATATTGCCAGAGGATCGGCTAACTCTTCCAAGACGGTCTTCAATGAAACAAGCGAACCCTTTTTTTCAATCTTGGGCTTCATCTCTGGCTCAATGTCCGGAAGATTCCCAGGCTTTTTGTTGACCTTTTCTTTTGGCGTTTTTTCCGGCGCCAACACTGTGCTTTTCTTCCCTGGCTTAGTCTTTACAAAGCCAGGCTTCTCTTTCTCTTCCCCGTTAAAGATCCAAAGCAATGGGAGCAATAAAAACAAAGCCACAACTGGCACAAATGCCCACTTCCAAAGAGAGCTGCCACCCACCTGACCTTCTCTGAGGCGAGCGAGGAAATCTTCCATTGATGGACGTTTGGCGGGGTCGAGTTGAAGGCCTTCAAAAATCAATTGATCGAGCCAGCGAGGTATTTCCGGGTTGATCTTCCGAATACGCGTGGGCGCCTTGCTTGTTAGGTTCATTAAGAACTGGGGCATGTTATTAAGCTCGTGAGGATACTTGCCGCTTAGGCTGTAGCGCAATGTCGCCGCGAAGCCCCAAACATCCGTCGCCTCTGACACCTCTCCAAAGCGATCGCTATCCGCTTGTTCAGGAGACAGGAAAGCTGGAGATCCGACGGTTTCTCCGTCTGCTGTGAGCGCATAAGATTGACGTTGGTCCTCAATGCGTTTGACAATCCCAAAGTCAACGAGGTAAGGCCGTCCTGACATATTCTCAATGATGATATTCGAGGGTTTCAGGTCTCTATGAACGATGCCGTTCTCATGGCAATAGATGAGAGCTTCCGCGATAGGTGTCAGCATCTCTATAACCATGTTAGGCGGTGGAAACGCTTGCTCTTTTTTGAAGTGAGCAAGCAGCGTTTCTGTCAGTGTTCGGCCCCGAATAAGATCCATAGCCAGAAATGACAGCCCACCCTGAGATCCATAATCTCGGAGAGCGACGATGTTTGGATGAGTCAGATCAGCGAGGACCCGGGCCTCTCTATGAAAGCGGCCGTCCGCCTTAGCTTCATTCCCTTGGGGCAGCAATATTTTTATAGCAATGTCAATTTTCAAAGATGCATGATGGCTCTTGTAGACGACTCCCATGCCACCGCGAGCTATCTCAGAATAGATGGGGTAAGCCCCTAGCCAATAGCCTTCAAGGGAATTCAATGATTGAGACTGAGACTGAAAAAACTTCTTGAGAATCCCAGAGGATAGCTGTCTTTGGACAGACTCCGATTGAGAAGACTGGGAATGCTCTCCATGACTTTGAGATCGTTCATAGCGTCGAGAACTCCGAGAGTCCATAGGGTCCAAGACCTCTTCTCTAGTCTTTCAAAGCCTGCAAGATTCGCGCCGTCACGTTGACTTCCCCGACATCTCCAGGGATTCGAATAAGCTTCCCCAAGCCTTGATAGTAATCGAAGACGGGGCGGGTTTTCTCTTCAAAAATGACAATGCGGCGCTCAGCCATAGCTTCTGTATCGTCTTTTCGTCGGCTCACCTCAAGCCCCGGGGGTGGAGGCTTCAGACGCTCATGGTAGATCTGACCGTCCGCGCCGCTCAGGCGTCCGACCGCTCGTGCGATGGAGAGTTCATGGCTGATCTCCAGGAGAATAGCCGTATCAAAGTCGTGATAACCCTGAGCTTGAGGCAAAGTTCTAGGAAAGCCATCAAGGATGAAACCGTCCTCGCAGTCAGCCTCTTTCAATCGCTCAGAGACGAAGTTAATAGTAAATTGATCGTCCAGAAACTCCCCACGCTCCGTCTTTTCCTTCGCGATTCGTCCAAGCTTAGTATCGTTCGCAATCGCCTTACGAAGAATGTCTCCCGTTGAGATATGGGGGACAGAGAGAAGAGGCGCGAGGCGCTTTGACTGGGTCCCTTTGCCTGCTCCCGGCAGACCCATGAGAATGATTCGCATAGATATAGTTTAGCAGCCCAGGACAAAAGCCTAGTCTCCCCAAACAGCCTATGATCACTTTTTTAGCTGCTTCATGATTCTCTGAACGACAGTGCTCACTTCGTCTGCAGCCGGAATACGGAGCAGCTTCTCTTCGCTCTCTAACTCTGAAAGTAGAGGAGCCATGGCCTCGGTGTAGTGACGAAAGCGTAGGGTGACCGTCTCTTTAAGACTCGCGAACAGCTCAGGCTTCCCGTGAGCGTGCTGCTCCATGAATTGATGAACGAAGAACTCTGCGGGAATATCGAGGAAAACACCATGGTCGAAATCTTGAAAGAGCTTTAATTGAGAGACTGTTTTTGGAAAGCCAGATAGAACAAAGCCCTCTTTGCTATCAGCCGTTTTCAGTCGATCATTGAGCAAGGCGAGGATCGTCGAGTCTTCGACTGTCTCCCCAGAAGCCATGCGATGCTTAATGTGCAGGCCAAGCTCAGTCTCTTCCAGAACAGCTCTTCGGAAAAGATCGGCCATGCGAATTTCAGGGAGCTTTAATTGCACTGCGAGTTGTTTCTGAATCTCTTGCTCGCCAGCAACAACATCTCCAATAAGAATGAGTTTCATGAGGCCCAGTTTAGCAAATTCCAATGGGAGTTGAATGAACTGAAGAAGCCATTCTAAAGCGGTGGGATTCATTTTATGTGTTACGGCGATCCCAAAGGGAACCCTGCGAATTAAATGGCTAATTTAGTACAGCGCAGAGTGATAGCCCAAGGACCAGGTTTGGTAGAGGATGACAAGGCTGCCGCCGGTTAACACAACGGCGATAAATCGGGGGCCGTTCTTCTCTGCTCGAAAGAAGGACCAGCTAGAGAGCGCGAGGATGAGAAGGGCGAAGGGGTATTGCATGAGACCCCAGGATGAGCAGTGAGTAAAGAGCCGGTATTCGGCTCGGCTTCGAGAAATCTCATAGCGCATCTCGTTGCGTTCGTGGCGCGTGAGATCATTGACAGAATTGATGCTTCGCCCCGTTGTTAAGCGTTTGTGCCGAAGCCAGGTGTGATTGGCGCGGGGCGCTGGTGGCTTCCAGCGACTGCGGGCCCGCCTAAATGGGAGAATTCGCCCGGTCGCTTTGTTATATCGATGAGTGCGCATCGAGGTACAAAGGACGAGCGGCACAAAGGGCAAGCAGAACATGAGTATAAGTTGAGCGTTTAAGCGTCGTTGAGTCATTCACCCGGCTCCGAGACTCTCCTTATCTTGCCGACTTTTTCCTGATCGCGCAAAAGCAAAGTGCCAAAATTGAACAGAGCCGATCCCAAGGACCGGCTCGTTCGTTGCTTTGGAGCGTGATTGAAATCAGTTAAACAAAGGCTTTCCTGTTTTCAACATATGCTTCATGCGATCTTGAGTTTCTTTCATTCCACAAAGATCGAGGAACGCTTTTCTCTCATTCGCAAGGTAGTCCGCTTCTGAAATCGGATTCACGATCGAGGCTTTATCACCCCCGGTTAGAACCCATGCCAGCTTCTTACCGATGGTCACGCTGTGAGGAGTGATGGCGCCGGTGGCGAGCATGCCGTCAATATTGGCGGCGAGCACTTCGTAGCCTCCGGACCCTGGCAAGGTCAGCTTGTGAGCCTTATCGGCCACAAATTCACTTTCACAGAGCTTGATACACTCTGCTTTGGCGCGGGATAGCTGCTCTTCTTTGTCGACGACAATGACCGTGTCTCTGTTGAGCATGCCCAGAGAGACTGCGTCTTCAGCCGACTTAGAGACTTGCGCCATTCCAATAAGCTCGAAGGCTTTAATGACCGCAGGCATGGGTCCAGGATTGCGCTTCGCCATGCTCTTTTGGAGCTGACGAACCATCATCATTGTTCCCGCAGCACCTGGGATAAGGCCGACGCCAACTTCGACGAGTCCGGCATAAGTCTCTGCGTGAGCAACGACTTTACGTCCGGACAGGGTGACTTCGCAGCCACCACCGAGGGTCAGACCATGAGGCGCCGTGACCACGGGGAAGGGTGCGTGCTTGAGGGAGGTCGTAATGAATTGAAGACCACCGCAGGCCATTTCGATCTCGTCCCAGCGCTTACGCTTGGCGAGTTCGAGTATCATTTGCAGCTGAGCACCCACGCTGAAGTTGCCGCTCTGGTTGCCAATGACAACGCCACGGAAACCGTCTTGAACGACTTCAAAGATTTGGCCCATCATGGCCATGACATAGTCGTCAATGGGGTTCATGTTGGGGACGAACTTGGTGTCAATTTCGCAGCCGAGGATGCCGTCGCCGAGGTCGTAGAGTCGGGCGTTGATGTTCTCGCGGAGCACCTTGCCTTGTTCGCGAAGCTCGGACAGACGAATCACGTCTTTCTTCGTTGTGTCCTCGACAAGCTCTTTCTTCTTCTGATTGAAGACGAAGGTCTTGGTGGGCTCTTTGCGATAGAAAGAACCGGTGCTGTCGATGGCTTCGGTGAGAAGCTTAGGAACAGGCATTCCGATTTCTGACATCATTCGTGCTGCGCGGTCGAGACCAATCGCGTCAAGAGTCTCACAGGGACCTATGCTG
>JARGOJ010000602.1 GCA_029210225.1 Planctomycetota bacterium | reverse complement strand
CAAGAACTGGACAAAGTGCCCGGCGCGATTGAACCCGAAGAAGGGAATCACACTGGGCCTTCACCCCTTCGCTGGCGCTCCGTACTGGCAGAACAGCGCGACATTGTGGCTGACCCTAAAGCGGTTGCCTGGAAGGAAACGGCTGATTTTTAACTCTGGGGGGGCAAAAGATCTGGTTGATTTCCCCCTCGGCGAATGGCAACGCCCCCGACTCCCGGGGGAAGAACGACCTACGGTGATGGACTGTCCCGTTAATTCCAGGCGGACCGCATAGATTTGACCGGATAACTCTCGGAGAACTTTGTTTTCTTTTGCCCTGTCTTTGTGGCATTAAGAATTGTTCTAATGACAAGCGTTCTTCTTGTTCATGACTGTAAATACAGGGCTAAAAGACGACGATGGTCTCCCAGCAATTCCCCAATACTGCGAGTTCTCACTTCACAGAAGAGCCGTTAGCTCTGGTCGCTGAGGAAAGCTGCGCTGGTTGCCAGAAGCCATCCAAAACGGATCTTGTGATTCGTTGTCACCTCTGTCGCGCCGTTCATCACTTGGATTGCTACTCCAAGAAAGGCTGCGCCGTCTTCGGCTGTCTGAATATCAAAGCCATTCATATTTCCAATCAAAGCGAAGAGAGCCTCGCCGAAAATGTCTTTCGCGCCGAATTGAAACAATCTGTGAATCGCTGGTCCTCCAAAGATGACAGCTTCCTCGCCTTCGTAACAATCTGTATCATTGGGGCCTTCTTCTTCTTTCTCTATCTTTTGTTTTGAAGTCGGCACTGTGAAAATCATCGACGCCCATACTCACGTTCAGTCCATTCCCGGCCATATGTGGGACTCTCCTCCAAAGAGACTTCTTAAGCTCATGGATGACGCGGGCATCTCCCAGAGCATTATCATGCCCTACGGTGAGATTCGTCCCGAAGACCCGACCTTGCTTTATGAAGGCTACCAAGCCACTCAGGACCATCCCGGCCGACTCTTGGCGTTTGCGAGGATGCACCCGGCAGGAGGCGAAAAAGGCATTGAACTCTTCGAGAAAGCCATCCTAGAAATGGGTTTTGTCGGACTGAAATTTCACCCAGTGGGCACACTCACTCACCCTGCGGATCCTAGCAGCGTTGACTTCGCCCGCAAAGCGGTTGAGCTCGATGTGCCCATTCTCTTCCACTGCGGGGATGAAGAATTCACCTTGCCCTTTCAGATTGCTAAATTGCTCGACAAAGTCCCTGAGGCGAAGGTCATATTCGGACACATGGGTGGCTATTTTCATGTCGACGACGCCATCGCAGTCGCTCAAACTCACCCGGGCTGTTATTTAGAGACCTCTGCCTGCCCAGACCCCCGAGTCATTGAAAAAGCTGTCAATGCCATTGGTCCAGAGCGGATTATTTTTGGCAGCGATGGGCCCGGATGCCTCCCCGCATTGGAAGTAGAGAAGATCAGGCAGCTCAAGCTCGGAGCAGACACGGAAGCGCAGATCTTTCACAAGACGATCGAATCATTGATCCATACTGGAGAGGACAGTTAATGTCATTTCCAATTTTTGATATTCACTGCCTCTTTGGGGATTCACTCTTTGAGAAATCCGAATCAGCGGCGTCCATGCAAACCCGTAGAGATCAGTATCCCGAATTAGAAGCGCTGCTCATCCCCGCGAAGCCCAAAGATTATCTCTATCCCGGCGCTATGGAAGAGCTCAGGGTCGCGACCAAATCCTTAGCCGCGACCTTTCCATGTCTCAGGGTCGATCCCTGGCGTTCAAAAGAGGCTGAAGAGCTTATCGAGCAATCGAGAGAGCCCGCTGTTTTCCTTCATCCCTTTGAAGAGCACATGTACCCGACCCACAAGAATTTCTATTCCGTTGTTGAACACGCGGCAAAGAAAAAACGGCCGGTGATTATCGCGTCGGGGTATTTACCCTACAGTCACGCCGCTCAGATTTTGCCCCTCATTCGAGACTTCCCAGAGCATCCATTTATTCTCACTCACGGCGCACAAATCAACATTTGTGGCCTGCACATCACCGAAGCCTTTGAAATCTTTGAGAGCTGCCCCAACACTTACTTTGAGACTAGCGGCATTTATCGTCAGGACTACATTGAGCGGGCCGTATCCGAGCTTGGTGCGAAGCGGGTCCTTTTCGGGAGCGGGGGTCCTCACTATGATTTCCACTACGAACTTAAGCGCATTTTGTATTTGAATGTGTCGGACAGTGATCGGCACCTCATTCTTTATAAAAACGCCCGGCGCGTGCTCGGGCTCGATCTGGAGTAACACCGTGGACTACCGTTTCCTCAGCACCACCGGCTTAAAGGTCTCCTCCCTGGTCTTTGGAACCATGCCCCTTGGGGACTCCATCGACAAAGCTCTCGCAAAAAAAATGTTCGACTTGTGCCGGGATAAAGGCATCAACACTTTTGACAGCGCAAATGTCTACGCCAAAGGGAAGAGCGAAACAATGCTCGGCGAGCTGATCAAGGACTGTCGAGACGAAGTGATCATCGCCAGCAAGGCCTATTTCCCAACAAGCGACGATCCCAACGCCCGAGGGCTTTCTCGCTATCACATCCGCAACGCCGTCGAGGCCAGCCTCAAACGCCTGGACACCGATCGGATTGATCTCTACTTCCTCCACCGCTTCGACGACGCCACCAGCATGGAGGACACATTCAGGTGCTTGGACGACCTCGTTCGCGACGGCAAGATCCTTTATCCTGCCTTAAGCAACTTCGCCGCCTGGCAGGCATCGAAAGCCCTCGGACTCTGCGAGCGTTATAGTTGGGCCAAGCCCGTGGCCATTCAGCCAATGTACAACTTAGTGAAGCGCCAAGCCGAAGTTGAAATTCTGCCGATGGCTAAGAGCGAAAATCTCGGGGTCTTCCCCTACTCGCCCCTCGGGGGAGGATTGCTCTCGGGAAAATATGGCGCGGAGAAGCGTCCGGACCAAGGGCGCCTCGTTCAGAATAAAATGTACGGCATTCGCTATGGCTCTCAGAGTTACTACAACACCGCTGAAGCCTTCACATCCTTGGCTATGGAGTTAGGCAAACATCCCGCAGCCCTGGCCATTGCCTGGGTCGCCGCCCATCCCGCCGTCACTGCGCCAATCATAGGCGCCAAAAACATGGAGCACTTGAAAATCGCGCTTCAGTCCCTCGACATTGAGATCGACGAAAATCTCTACCGCTGCATCGCCGATCTCTCCCCAACTCCTCCGCCCGCCACAGACCGCAACGAAGAAGCCTCCGCTCACAATTATGGTGCTCGCTAAGGACGATTAAAGAGGCATGAGGATCATGAAGAGGAAGCTGGCGTGGGTTCCCAGAGATCCGGCGAAGCCCAGCCAGCGATAGCCGAAGGCGGTCACAGCGGAGAGCCAGGCGGCCGGGGCTAGCACCACGAAAAAAGGAAAGGGGCCGAACGCCGCCAAGCCCAACCAAGAGAGCAGCGACAGCCCCGCGAGTCCCATCAGCAGCGGTCCCTCTGCGATTTTCTTCTTAAAAATGGGGGTCAAGATCCCTCGTAGCCAAAGCTCCGAGACATAGGACCAGGCCAAGACCATCACGAAGACAGAGAAGGCCTGAGATCTCGGGAACAGCGAGAGCACAGGCACAAAGCCGGTGGTCAAGCCGAAATACCCGAGCATCGCGCCAAAGCCAATTCCTGCCATCAGGTCCCGTCGACTGCTCTTCTTCGACAGGGAGATCGCGCTCTTCCGCGCTCGCTCTCCATAAATCATGAGTAATGCGAGTATCAGCGCGAGGACAGTGCTTATTGTCAGGGTGAAGAAGCCGATGGACTCCGGGTGGCTCCCCGCGACGCGGAGCAGGTGGTCACGGCTGAGCATGATCGCCGCCATCCAAAAGAGCATTCGGGCGCCAAGCTTGGCCCAGCTCACCAGAATCCCAGCGCCTCGCGAGCGTCCTCGAAGGCCAAGAGCCGAGGCCCAGGCGGCGACGATTGTTAGAAAGGGTAAAAGGACTACCGAAAAAATTGCGCCCACGCCAAGCTTCCTCTCTCACCGAACTCAAGATCGCCGTCTCTTAAGTCTTTTTCGGTTAGGGGAGGACCTTAACTCTAAGAGGAAACTGGACTCTCTTCAGGTTGAGAGAATTCGGCGTTTGGATCGATTTCGAGGTAGCGCGCCAGCATAGGAGTTCCTATGTAAAAGGGAATGGTGTCCACCAGGGCAGCCGTCAGCTTGAAGACATAACCGCTCGCGATAAAGGTGAAGAGCTGATTCCAAAGGGGCTCCCCAGGCTTGATCGGTAAGGCCCCGGCGTAGAAGTGTGTGATGAGAATCACCGCGACGGTGTCGACGAGCTGGCTTACAAGAGTCGAGCCGTTATTGCGAAGCCAGAGATGCTTGCCTTTGGTGAGGCGCTTCCAGAAGTGAAAGACGTGGACGTCGATCAATTGCGCCGCGAGGTAAGCCACCATTGAAGCCAGGACTGCGCCCATCGCTAAGTTCTTCACTTGGAAGAAAGTCCACCCGGTCTCGTTGTATTGTTGAGTGGTGGCGTTCCATGCTGGGAGAGGAGGCATTCCTGTTTCCCCGTCAAGGGCGCCAAAACCTGGAGCTGCGGCCCCCACCCATAGGATAAAGACCACCCAGATATTCAGCATAAAGCCAACCCAGACCACATTGTTAGCACGCTTGCGGCCGTAAAGTTCGCTGATGAAGTCTGTGCACAGAAAGGTGATGGGATAGGGGAGAACACCCACGGCCAGAGGCATGGGAATCTCCATGCCAAAGAGCTCGAAGGACAGGTCGATGAATCGGGTGATGCCAAGGATGTTCAGCATCGTCATCGAGCCGAGGAATAGCCCGGCGAGTATGAGAAAGACTCGCTCACGGCGGGCGTGGAGTTCTGAGGCTTCGATGGGGTGGAGACTGTTCGACATGGGCCTAATTTTAACAGACAGGCTTGGTCTTGCAGGAGCTTACTTCTTCTTTTCGATCTTCCGCTTCATTCGGGATTTCTCGGAAGGAGTCGTGAGAACCAAGCGAATACGATAGACCTGCGTCGGCTTGTCGGCGGGGCTGTTTAGACGACGAGAGTTCCGAGTCAATCGAGCGATGTCCCTTCGCTTCACGTTGACCTTCTGTCCTGCAGAGAGCATGGTGAGCGAGTCTTTCCCCTCTTCTAAAATGGTCCCAGAGAGGTTCCAGCCCGACCTGAGCACTATGGTGTCGACTCCTTGCAGGGCGCCCGCTTCGCGCTTCACTCCGTTTGGGGCTTTGGAAACAGGAGCGGGGTTGGCTGCTCCTGGGGATTTCGCCGCTGCTTTCTTGGGTCGTGCTCCCTTCTTACGCTTTCGTTCGGGCTCACGTTTATTCCCTTGCATTTTTTCGACGTCCTTGGCGGGATCGACGATGGTGTCTTTGGCTTTCTGAGCGTCTGGGTCCTCACGCAACCTTGCAAAGTCGAGAAGCTCTGAGCGTCGGTCGACGAGGGCCAGTTGGATATTTGATTGCCCCTTGAGCTTCGAGACGAGTTTTTCTACTTCAGAGAGTGATAACTCCAGCTCCCAAGTCTCATTGAGACCGTTGTTCTCCCAAAGGGTGCTGTATTGAGAAACCAAGAGGGAGATATCAACCCGCGCTTGTTCAACGTTTGCAGCCGAGAGCATAAGGACAGCCCCCGCCTCCGAGGCGTCTTCTAAGTCGCGCTCGGGAGCAGTGTCGCCGCGACCTGCGGCTTGTCCAAAAGCGGCGTCCTGTTTACCGTCTGCGTTGGTCTTGGCGGTGAAGGTATTTTGAGAAGGCTTCTTCGCTAGAACTTTGAATGCGTCCTTTTTCTCCTCTAACTCTTTAAGGATTTGGGTTTTCTCGGCGGCGAGCTTTAAGACTGATTCCGTGCTCGCTG
>JARGOJ010000601.1 GCA_029210225.1 Planctomycetota bacterium | reverse complement strand
CAATCAGAGCTTGTCGCCAAGACCTTCAACGGACCAGCGCGAGTGCTCGGCGGAGCAGGGACTGGGAAGACAGTGGTCGCCATTCATAGAGTTAAGGTGCTCGCGGCGCGCTACGAGAATGAAGGCGAGATTCTCTTTACCTCGTTTTCTCGTAACCTGGCGGAGAATCTCAGTTCCCAGTTAAAGGACATTTGCGGCCCATTGTTCTCTAAAGTTAAAGTGGGGAGCCTCGACTCCGTCGCCATGTCATTGGCCAGTCGCTTGGCCAACGCTCCTCTCAAACTAGCCAAGCAAAAGCATATTGCACCGGCCTGGGAAAAGGCCGTTAAAGAACTCGGTGACGAGGGCCATAGTCTCGGTTGGCTTCAAGATGAGTTTTCCTGGTTTCACAGTCAGTTGGGACTCACAAGTAAGGCCGACTACCTCAAAACAAAGCGTAAAGGTCGGGGCCGGATGTCTCGGGCCAAGCGCCTCGCTGTCTGGAAGATTTTTGACGCTTTTCGAGGCGGTCTCCGGGATCGGCTGCTCTGGTCGGATATTCATCGTATGGCGAGAGAGTTCGTAGCTCGGGAAGGCGCACCGTATCGCTGTGTCGTCGTCGACGAAGCTCAGGATATGTCCGGAGAACAACTAAGGCTGATTCGCAGCCTGGCCCCGGAAAACAAGGACGACATATTCTTAGCGGGAGACGCTCATCAGCGCATCTGGCGCACAGCCATCCCCTTCCGATCCTGTGGATTAAACGTCGTCGGGCGATCGCGGAAATTAAAAGTCAATTACAGAACAACAGAGCAAATCCGTCGCTTCGCCGTTCAATCGATAGAAGGTTGTGTGGTTGACGACCTTGACGACGGGGACGATTCCAAAGAAGGTTGCCTCTCCCTAAGAATGGGTGAAGCACCTGCTTTGAGAGGTTTCGATACAACACAGCAAGAGTTAGACTTCGTGGTCGGAGCCATCAAGTCACTCATTGAAGCAAGTCATTTACAGGATTCGTCTCTCGCAATTCTGGCCCGAGGCACGAACGACCTCGCTCCTTATTCGGAAGCGTTGATGGCGGCCGGTCTAAAAGTGCGGCAATTAGGTCTCCAAGATGAATCGGACGGCGGTCCGGGAGTTCGCTTGTCCACAATGCATAGGGCCAAAGGTCTCGAATTCATTCATGTCTTTTTGGTTCGTATCTCAGCTAAAGACATCCCCTCGGCCTATGTCTTGTCCAAGCTCGATGAAAGTCAGAGAGAGGCATTCGAGCAGCAGGAGCGCACGTTGCTCTATGTCGCGGGAACTCGCGCTAGAGAGGGATTGACCGTCACCTGGCACGGTAAGCCCTCGAAGTTTCTCTCCGTAGGATCAGAATCCTAATGGCGTCGGTATGGCGTCAGTTAGGACGTCCAGCCATGTTGAGCTTGGCACGCCTTTTAGAGTCTGAAGCGGCGATGCCTCCTTCCCGGACTCGCTTGCGCCAGCACATCCCCGAGCCACTCTTAGACTCCATCATTTCTGAAATGGAATCGATGAACTCGGCCAGCCTCTCCAGCTCGCAACTAGCAAAGTTCTTGGAGCTGCTCGCCGAAGAGCGAGAGGCCTCTCAGCTTCATACAGATCGTTTATCTTTGGTTTGGTCCGGGCCCAACCCTGGTCATTCTCTAAGCCGAGACACGAGCGTTGTCGTCAAAGAGCTATTCAACGAAGCCAAGAAATCGCTGCTCATCGCGAGCTACGCCATCGACCAGGGGGAAAAGGCGACCGCGCTCTTTGGTGACTTAGCAGCGCGAATGGATAGAGACCCAAAGCTAGAGGTCCAGTGCTTTTTGAATATCCGCCGAAAGCCAAAGGATGAACGCCCGAACGCGATATTAACTCGTGAGTTCTCCGATCTCTTTCGTCGGGTCATTTGGCCCGGGAAGCGCCTCCCAGAGGTCTTCTACGATCCTCGATCCCTAGAGATAGGAGGCCTGACTCGGGCTTGTCTTCATGCCAAGTGCATCGTCGTCGATGACAGGAAAGCCTTTCTCAGCTCGGCGAATTTCACTGAGGCGGCCCAGAATAGAAACATTGAAGCGGGGGTCGTAATCGAAGACACACTTCTAGCCAAAACACTAAAGAGTCAGTTTCAAACTTTGTTGGATCAGAGTTTGTTGCAGCGACTCGCGGGTTTGTAAGGGATGCTTTGCAGTGACTGACAACTCCCTTCAAGAACAATTCTTCAAAAGGTTAGAAGCGATCACACCATGGGCTCGTGGGGACGAGCGCGCACCTCACAAGCCCTTGCTTTTATTAATGATTCTTGGGCGTATTCAAAGAGGAGAAGAGCGCCTTACACTGTTCACGGACATTGAAAAGCCGCTCCTCAAGCTACTCAACGACTTTGGGCCGTCTCGTCGATCTCAACACCCTGGAGCGCCGTTTTGGCGTCTACAGGTCGATAAGCTCTGGGATATTCCAGAAGCCAAGTCTATTACAACGACAAGCAGCGGCGATGCCCACGTTTCAAGTTTGCGTATGCACGGCGCCCGTGGTGGCTTTTCGTCCAAGTTTGATCTGCTGCTGCGTTCCTCGCCCGAGGCTCTCACAAAGGCCGCGAGAACTCTTCTAGATGGTCATTTCGCGCCGTCTATTCACGAAGACATTCTCAACGGCGTCGGCTTGACTCTCGACGTGGCGACCTCAACGAGTAACAGAGTCAAGCGTGATCCTACTTTCCGTCCCAGGGTTCTCGTGGCCTATGAATATCGCTGCGCGATCTGCGGCCTGGACGGACGATTAAACGACACCATCATAGGTCTCGAAGCCGCTCATGTGCGTTGGGCTTGTCATAAGGGGCCCTCGACATTGAACAACGGCCTTTGTCTCTGTGCCCTTCACCATAAAGCCTTCGACAAGGGAGCCATCGGCCTCTCCGAGAATCTCAAAGTTATCGTTTCTCAGCATTTGCACGGCGGAGAACAAGTGAAAGCACTCTTCCTGGCATACAGCGGCAAGGCCCTCAAAGGACCCCAAGCGGGTCAAGATCCAGTGTCTTTGGATTATCAACGCTGGCACTTTAAGAACATTTTTCGGCGGGAAGCGCGCCCGCCAGCAGCTTAGAAGGAAATCAATATGAGTCGTCAATACATAACAGCCCGTCAAAGACTTTGGGCTCAACGCCAAGGAATCGGCCTTCAAAGCAAGCAGGGCGGTGGGCAGGATGAGTCGTTATACACAAACACCTTGCTTGACAATTTGTTTGAGCCACTTCTTCCAGAGACCCAGAAAGCTTTTCAAGACGCTGCTGGCAGTGAAATGAGCGGGAATCCGTGCAATATGCAGGCTCTTCATTCCTCCGCGGCGCTCGCGGTCAACGTCTTACAATATTGGCAAAGGATCCAGGCTCTGGACAGCTTGGCTGAGGGTCTGAAAATTCCGGTCAGCGGTGCAAATTCCCTGGTCTTCGAGGCTCAGTTACCCATTGATGCTGGGGCCAATCAAGGGCGCTTCCCACGGGCTCCAAACCTAGACGCGCTTGTCGAATATGAGGATAGTAAATCAACCCGAGCCGTTGGCATTGAATCCAAGTTCAGCGAAACATACAGCTCCAGTCACAAGGGTCTAAAACCAGCGTATTTGGAAGTTGACTGCCTGTGGGCCAACCTCCCTAAGTTAAAAGCCTTTGCCCGGACTATAAGCCCTGGCGCTGGCACTTTCAAATTTCTTGACGCCGCGCAGCTCATCAAACATGCCCTCGGCCTCCACGCCCACACCAAAGAACGTGGCGGCTTTTGGCTTCTCTATCTTTACTACGACGCCCCAGGCGCAAAGGCTGCGGCACATCGCGCTGAGATAGAAAAATTTGAGGAGAATTATGGGAAGGAATTCCGCTTCAAAGCGATGTCCTACCAAGAGGCTATCATGGCTTTCTTTAGTCAAGGAAAACGATCGGCGCATCGCTCCTATCTCGACTATGTTGCTGAACGCTACCTGTAACATTGACGAGGCAAGCCAGAATTTCGGGAAGCCTTATGATTAAGCAAAAGAGCCATTCATCATCAGGGACCAACGCCTTATATTTCGATGTTTTGTTAAAACGCGAAGGACTCAAGCCGGTCTACTTGCTCCTGGGCGAGGAGGCCTACTTAGCCAATGAAGTCATGCTTTCTATTCGCAGAGCTGCTTTTGACGGTTTCGAGGATGGTCCTTCACTGGTAAAACTCGACGGCAAGACCACTACCATCAAAGCGATCCTCAACGAGACCCTGACCGTCCCATTCATCACTTGTAAACGCAGGGTCATTATCGTTGACAATTTTACAGCGTTTCTTAGCCCACAAAAAAAGACAGACAAGAAAGACCAAGCAGAGCATAAGAGCGATATACAACGGCTCATCTCCTATGTTGCTCGGCCCCTTGAAACTTCAGTATTGATATTGCGTGATCGTTCAGTCAACCGAAGCCTCAAGGCCAGTAAGCAGTTGTTGAGTCTTATCCCTCCAACAACTTGTAATCCTCTCTCTAATCGGGATCTTCGTCATTGGATAGAACGCCAAAAGGATTCACGACCATTCACACCTGACGCGCTTAGTCTCTTTATAAAACATTGTTCCAATGGTCGAAGCGACCTTGGCGTGATTGCCTCTGAGATAAGAAAGCTCAACTCATTTGCAGATGGACGACCGGTTATCCATTGGGACATGGTGAACAGCCTGGTCAGGCCCTTAAGCGATTTCAGCCTTTTTGACCTCTCCGGTCCTATTAGAAGGGGAGAGGTGTCTAGGGCGTTAAATACTCTCCACAGCATGTTGACGGATGGTGTTGTCGACTCAAGGTCCAAAAAGCGGATTCGCAATCCGCAAACCATCGCGCTAACGACCATCGGAAGCCTAGGGAAATATTTAAGGGATCTCTGGCGCGCCCATTCTCTTCTCGCAACCGGCCAACGCTACGATGAGGTGAGAGTCGCTTTAGGCCGGGTGTATCGACCCCACGACATAATTCGCGAAGCCCGTGAGACCAGAGTGTCGACTCTCTCTACATGGCACGCTGCATTGTGTCAGGCTGATCAGAAGCTCAAGAGTGGTATTCCGGCTCTGGATATCCTCACAGAGTTAATCCTCCTATTCGCTGGAGTCCCGGCAAAAAATTGAGTTCATGTTTTGAGGGATCATCGGGCGCCCGATAAAAAATTAGTAGCAAGAAAACCTTGGGTGTGGATTAGTGAAGGGCAAACCATGGTAAAGCGCCACGAAGCAGTCAAAAGTTTTCAAGAAAAAAAACTCAAGGAATCGCTATAACAACGTCGTAAGCTGAGGAATTGCACTGATGCCTGCATCAACGATCATTCGTATCGACCTCGACTGGTCGCCAGGAAAGAACGTGCAGGTCGAAGATCGGCTCCGTCGCGTCGGTCAAAAGAGCTGAGTTCTCATTCGGGATCTGGTTGCCGATCATAAGATTGATGAGACCGTCCACGAGATACTCGTTAGTAAGAAGGGGATGCTGAAAGACTTGGGATCAATGAATTAAAGGCTACTCCGACATTGACAACAATCACCTTGGAAAGCAACGCTCAACGAATTTGTATTCACAGCTCTAGCCAATAGTTCTCTAGCCCTTATTCTTCAGGCCTACCAGCGCCTTCGCGCTCTCTCTTCCGAGATACCTTTGACTCCCCATTTCCGCTATGTTCACTCCTCAATCGGGTTCAATTCCTGCGACCTTCCAGCAAGTAACTCTAGTTCTAGAGACGACCGCCGTTCCAGAAGTGGCCCCTCCAGCTTGTGCTTTGGCACGTATGACACGAATCGATCCAATAGTTCGTCGAAAGCGGCCTCAAAAGACTTTAGAGACGTTCCAGACTCCGCATATTGGTCAGAAATAAAGGACGCCTTTGCCCCCAATAAATCTCGTGTTTTCTCAA
>JARGOJ010000600.1 GCA_029210225.1 Planctomycetota bacterium | reverse complement strand
CTTTTTCCCATCGACCGAAACCAAAATGTCACCCTGCGGGCTGACCGCCAAGGCCTCGATGGTCGCCAGATGATCCCTAAACGTCCACTCCAACCGACCCTTCGAGAGCCCCTCACTCAAAGACCAAACCCGCAAGCTCATGTCATTCATGACGGTGACCAGCCGCTCCCCCCTCGCGCTATAAATCACTCTCCTCACCCCAGGAGTAAAGCCCTCGCAAAAATGTTTCATGCGTCTGTCAGACAAGCTCCAAATCCTCAAGTTCCGATCTTTAGAGACTGTTGAAACGCATTGGCCATCAGGGCTAAAAGCAACTCCTGTCAGCTTAGAGCGCTGTCCCGAGAACAACGCAATTCGCCTCCAAGCTCTCTGGTTCACTCCACTTATCTGATAGACCCGCAAGAACCGATCCAAGCTCAACGCGATGCGCTTCCCATCCTTTGAAAAAGCCAGCTCCCCTCCTATGATAGCTCCACCATTGACGCTCACGCCCGACTTGGTCAACCAAAAATGCCATCCTTGTCTGTCATCTTTAATCGCGAATAATGAACCGTCCTCACTCACCTTCAGTTCTTTAATTCGAGTCTTCGTAACAATAGTAGACAGCGCAGCTCTCTTTTTTATGTCCCAGACCGTGACTGTCCCCGATTCATCACCCAGCATAAGAAAGCGACCATCTCCACTCCAACAGAGGGACCGAGGCTTCTTCAGCAGCGTTTTAGACTCGAAGAGACCATTGAACGCCCCCGACGCAATGGAGCCGACTCTTAGCGGCATTCGATGTCCGCCGATCGCTAGCAGCTCGCGCTTCCCATGAAGCGCCAACACTCTCGCCGAAACCTTAGTAGGAAACGGCAGCTTATAGTTTGTCTTTCGACCATCCAGCGACACCATGCGAAGCGTGCCCTTTCCATCGAGAAGAAAAACCGCGTTCTCATGCTGAGACCAAAGAAGTGAAAGCGTCTCAGAGCCCTCTTCATTGAAACGCTTGAGGATTTTTCCATACTCACTATCCCAGATAATCAGCTCATTCCTCGCCCTAGCATCGGCTTTACTGAATCCGACAGTCGCAATCATTGATCCTGACGGCGAGTAAGCGACCGCCTTGATAGCAGTCCTGTGCCCCAAGTTCTTACCCGGAGTCAGCACAGCGCTGTCAATCACCGCCGTCGTCGATTCATAGACCGGCTTGGAGTACTTCCAAACATAAAGGCCATCAGGGAAAGCCTTCGCGACTTGTGTTCCTGAAACGCTCAAAGCGACGTCCGTAGAGAGACTGTTAGAAATCGTCGACGAAGAATGACGCCGAGAGCTCCCCTCGAGTTCTAACAGTTGAAGCTGTGCTTTTGTTCGCTCCTGACTGATCACAATGGACTTTTGCCCGACCCGTGTAAAGCGTTGCCATTGTTGATTAAGCGAACGATGAGGATCGCGAATTTGCCAGAGAAAAAGCGTCTTGTTAAGGGCTCCTGAAAGAAGCCATTGTCCATCCGGTGAAAAGGCCAGCGCGGTCACGTCGGCGCCGTGTCCGCTTAATGTAAGAAACTTCTCTCGGCGCTCGACACTCCAGATATCAATCTTCTCTTTCACTGCGACAGCGAGAAAGCGACCATCGGGAGAATACTGAAGGCCATGAATCGAACGATAGGCCCCCAATTTGGCCTTTTCCCGCCCCGTTTTCCAGTCCCAGATAGTCACAGTATTCGACTTTGAATAGTGGCCCCCTGTTGCCAGCTCTCTCGCCACAGGATTGAAAGTCGATTGAGTATTAAACTTGGCCGCTGGAAATTCTGCCGAGTCTTTGAGCGTCAGGCGGAGCCCCTCAACTTGATAACAAAGGCTGGTGACCTTTGTCGGGCAAACAAGAAGTGTATTGCCCTGGTCGACGAATTCAATTCCGAGGGGAGAATAGACTCCTTTGCTAATATTAGTCAGATGCCTCGCTGATTCTTGGTTTAAGTCCACTGTCAACAAGCCCGCCTGCCCTAGAACAGCCAGAACATTGGGCTTTGCGCTAAAATCGAAGTCGAGAAAGGAGCCATTCAGACGAATTGGATTTTCCAAATCGACGACCTTCCCCGCCTCAATTCGCCAAAACAAGGCCCGCCTATATCGTTCTAAAATGCCGAGCCAACGGCCATCGGGGCTCACCTTCAAGGTTCCAGCCAAAGAGACTCCCGTCGCAAAGTCTTGCCGCAACGACGGAGCCCCACTGAAATCCCAAATGTATGCCCGTCCGCTGCTGTGGGTGACGGCCGCCCTTGAGCCTTGAAAGAAGGCTATCTGATCGAGGCGCCCCATTGGTCCGTGAATCGTTGAAAGACTTTTAGGAGCTTCTTTACTCTTGCGAAGATCGTAAGAGAGCAAATGCCCTTCATCCCCAAAAAGAAAACGATCTGACCCTGCGAAGGCCACAGAGCGAATCAATTGACTGTGTTTATAGAGAGGCGTCATGCGGCCATTCGAGCACTGGAGCACATCGAGTTGGTCATTCTTCCACAGAATAAGACAGTGTCCATCCGGGCTGAGAACAGCATGCTCATACTCTTGCTTAATTGTCGTTTTTTGAAGCCTCTTTCCTTCGAGGGATAATTGATAGAGCCTCTTATTTCCCGCAACGTAGAGCGATGTTCCCTTTGCGCCCATCGCCAAGACATCGCGGCTATCCCTCGGCAAAGAGATAGACTTTTTAGTCTTCCTATTTGAGTCCATTTCAAAATCGTGAAGAGTGAATTCTCGAGATCGTCCTTCAAGAAGAAAGAAGGTCTGGCCAGCATCGCGAAAGCCGCAAAAGACTTTGGAGAAGAGATTATGATCGGTCACCCAGACGCGCTTTACTTGACCCGTCTTGACGCTCCATAACCGGCAAGTTCCATCGGCTGCAACGGACGCAAATTGTGTCGAATCAGGGTGGACAGCCAAATCGGTCACGCTCCCTTCGTGGCCCTCATAGCTATGTATGAGCTTTTGAGTTTGGCAGCTCCATACCTTGAGACCGGCCCCAAAGGCCGCGATGATCAGACGACTATCGGGGCTAAAAACAAGCTTACGAACAGGCTTCGTGGATTGACCGAGCTGCACCACTCGCTTGTTCTTTAAATCGTAGAAGGCAATCCGCTTCGATCCGTAGTAGTGAGTCAGCGCAATAAATTGCTGATCAGGGCTCATCGCTAATTGGTAGGCTCCCAATGCTCGGGGAGCTTGCCAGAGCAACTGACCAGCCCGAAGCTCCGGGTTTAGGAGCGCCGCTCGGGTCTCAATCTGGTCCTCAATCTTGAGGGATTCCGTGAGCAGAAGCCTCGCTGCCATAGGGTTCTTTAGGGCTAGCGCGGCTTTAGACTCTTCACGGTAGGCCCAGGCCAATAAACTCACCGCGCGCTTCCGCTCTGATTCGGCATTCTTAGCGAGGCGTTTTGCTTGTCGGCTCTTCTCTTCGGCGAGGTCTCTTTGAAAGGCCGCGTCTTCTCTGGCCTTCGACTCCAACCGAGCGCTGTTCAATGCTTGTTCACGCTCTTCGTCGACAATTAAAAACCCCGCGATCAATCCAACGAAGATAACAACAATTGCGCCAACTAAGGAATGACGGATCCTGCGTGCGGATTTGAGGCCTGCTCGCTGTTTATCGTGGGCTTCCTGCAATTGTTTGCCGAGGGCTTGTTTCGCATCGCAGTCTTGGAGTTTCCCAATTTGAGCTTGGGCCAGTCCGAGGTCATTGTTTTTTAACGCGCTGCGAGCGTAGGCAATCTGGGCCTTATGCATTCCTTCCGACGCTCTCTCATTCCCGCTCCACAATTTCAATGCGTTCTTAAAGGTCCCCAAGCAGTCCTCAAAGGCTGAGTAACTTCGACTCCCCTCCGTTGAAGGGTTGCCGTCTATCGACTCCGGTTGGCATGCCCCGAGGGTCTTCTCGGCCTCGTCAGAGAGGGACGAGCTCTCGCGGTGGCGCAGATAGGAAATAAGGTCCTCGCGAAATTGTGAGACGCTTTGAAGGCGATCCTGCGGCTCTTTGGCCATGGCTCGACAACAGAGATTTTGAAGCTCTCCAGGGCTGTCCTCAGAGAAGCTGGGGGTTTTACTCTCACAGGCCGCGAGTAGCACGCGAGTCAGAGTTGAGCCAGAATGGGGCGCACGGCCTTCCAGTATTTCGTAGAGGATGGCTCCAAGCAAATAAACATCGGTCGTCGCTCCAATGTCTTCCCCCCGTCCTTCCGCAAGCTCGGGGGGCATGTAGAGAGGAGTACCTCGGGGATGTTGGATGCTGGATTTGTGAGGCGCGCTCGCGAGCCCTTGACCTTTTTCCCCAAAATGGACCGCGATTCCCCAATCCATCACAAGAGTTTCACCAAAATCCCCGATCATGATGTTCTCGGGCTTCAAGTCACAGTGGGCTATCTCCTTAGAGTGAGCGTATTCCAAAGCATTACACACTTGAAGTAGGATACTCAGGTGTTCTTGAAGACCATAGCGCTCAGCCTTAACTTTGTGTGATTCTTTCACAGGATGCAGCAGCCGACGCCACTCCAAGCCGCCTACAAGCTTCATCGCAAGTAGAACGTCGCCGTAACGGTCTAGCCCGAGATCATGAACAGGAACAATATTCGGGTGGTCAAGTAATCCAGTGATTCGGGCTTCTGAGGTAAATGTCTCGACATGAGATCCTCGCGAGTCCGTAGCACGCAACTTCTTAACCGCAACTTCCCGATCGAGACTTTGCTGTAGAGCCCGAAAAACAACGCCCATACCTCCCCGGCCAATCTCCTCAATCAATTCATACTGATCTTTTTGCGGGGCGCTTGGGCTTTGCAATAATGCACTGGGAGGACTCTCAATCACTGTGGCGTCTGAATCAGACGCTGAGGTCTGCCCTTTGTAATCACTGCCCTCAGCGTCTTTTTTGAGCTTGCGGGAACTAGGAGTGTCTTCTCTGCCTCTTGTAGTGAGAATGAGCGTCGGCGAGGCTACTCGTTCTGACGAAGTCTCGGGGCGGTCAGTCTTATAGGATTGACCAGGATCCTGCTCATCCAGGCTTCCTTCAATGACCGTCTTAGCCCAGATGAGACGTAATGTTTCTTCGTTCAAAGTTCACTCCAGATTGAAACCGGGTTGATCTTTACTGGATCTACGGTAAGGATAAATGGGCAAGAATGCTCTTTATTCCCGATCTTGAGACACTCAGGACCAATGCTAAGTAAGCAATACTATCCTAACCTTTTTTGGAGTTCATTGATCGCGCTCTGGCTAGCCGCCTTAGCCTTTGGCTTTCATCAGCTCAGTCAATACGAATTTTCAACGGCCCGATCTCTCGACGCAACGACATCCTGGCCAAGCGAGTCAAAACTCACTCCCTCGACAGACGGTCCAACTCTACTGATCTTCCTTCATCCCCATTGCCCTTGCAGTCAGGCGACCCTCAGTGAGCTTGAGCGCCAGCAACGCTATTGGCCGAAGAATCTTCGCGTCACCTTTGTCTTTATTCAAGTCCAAGGCATGAGCGAAGATTGGGTCAAGACTGATCTCTGGAAGCGATCCAGCCGGCTCTCAGGAGTCGAATTGACAATTGATAAGGACGGCCGCGAAGCTTATCTGTTTGGCGCCTCAAGCTCTGGAGAAGTTCGACTTTTCAACAAGCTCGGACAAAGCCTATTCATCGGGGGCGTCACGCCCTCAAGGGGACATGAAGGAGATAGCGCCCCAGGGCAAAGTCTGCTTTCTCGACTCGAAAACAATACCCATGAACCTTGTGAATATCCCGTGTTTGGTTGTGAGCTCTTCGACAATCAAGAGCTAGAACAAATACAGGCATGTTGTCAGGCGAAGGATTAAATGACTACACACGACAAGACCTCTGCGAACGATGCTCTCATTGAAGAAAGAGCACAGATCTTCTTTGAAGGCCAG
>JARGOJ010000599.1:4711-5899 GCA_029210225.1 Planctomycetota bacterium | reverse complement strand
AAGAGCGCTCAATGGTATCCCGGTGGATACTGGGACTGGTTCTATGGTCCTGGTTATTGGTGGTATTCCTACGACTACGATTGGTATCCCGGTTGGAGAAGCTGGGGCTGTAAGCGTCCTCGCGGTTTTTGGTGGGGCCGAAGCTATCAGCAACCAGAAGTCGTTCTCGAAAACACCGTTCAAATTGGCAAAGACGGAACCGTTAAGGTTGTCATTGATACGGCGCTGGCGAAGGCTATGCACGGCCACACGGATCACAACTATTCAATTACGGCCGAAGTGGTCGACGACTCAAGACGGACCATTGTCGGCAGCGGATCGGTGATTGTCGCTCGCAAACCATTTAAGGTTTATTCCTGGGTGGATCGGGGTTACTACAACGCCGGTGACACAATCACAGCATCATTCTCGGCCCGCACAAGCTCTAGCAAACCAGTGAAAGGAAAGGCGAAAGTCACGCTCTTCAAGGTTGGCTATGACGAAAAAGGCAAGGTCAAAGAGACGGAAGTTCAAAGCTGGAATCTTGAGACAAACGCTCAAGGGAAAGCGGAACAGAAGATGAAAGCGGCCACCGCTGGCCAATACAGGATCTCGATCAAAGTGACCGATTCCAAGGGTCACACTGAAGAAGGCGGCTATGTTTTCGCGGTCAGAGGTCAAGACTTTAATGACGGAGCGGACTATCGTTTCAACGCGTTAGAAATCATCAATGACAAGCGGGAATACAATCCTGGAGATAAAGTCAAATTGATGATTAACACGAACCGTGTCGGCTCGACAGTTTTGCTGTTCACCCGTCCTAGCAATGGAGTTTATGGGCGTCCAATAATGCTCAAGCTGAAGGGGAAGAGCACGATTCACGAGATCCCAGTGACCATTAAAGATATGCCGAACTTCTTCGTGGAAGCAGTGACAATTTCTAATGGGAAGGTTCACACTCAATTGAAGGAATTAGTGGTTCCTCCAGCGAAGCGAATCATGAATGTGGAGCTTGTCCCTTCAAGCAAAGAATACAAGCCTGGTGAGAAGGCCAAGGTCAAAGTGAAATTGACCGGCGAGAACGGCAAGCCTTACGTGGGAAGCGTCGTCCTGAGCGTCTACGACAAGGCCGTGGAGTATATCTCCGGTGGCTCGAATGTCGGTGAGATCAAGAGCTTCTTCTGGAAGTGGCGTCGCAGTCACTACCCA
>JARGOJ010000599.1:0-4611 GCA_029210225.1 Planctomycetota bacterium | reverse complement strand
GCCTGGGCCATGGGTCAGGGCACTCGCGTCGGTCAGAGCACCGTCGAGGTTGTCACGACGAAGAAGCTCTTGCTTCGCCTCCAGGCCCCGCGCTTCTTCGTTGAGAAGGACGAGGTTGTTCTCTCCGCGAACATTCATAATTACTTGAAGGTTGGTAAAGAGGTCACCGCGAAGCTCGAATTGGAAGGCCCCTTCCAAATCATGGGCAACGCTGTCGCTAAAGTGACCATTGATTCAATGGGTGAAAAGCGCATTGATTGGCGCGTGAAAGTCACCGGCGAAGGTGAAGCGGTTGTTCGCATGAAGGCCCTGACAGACGTTGAGTCAGACGCTATGGAAATGCGCTTCCCTGTTTACGTTCACGGAATGACGAAGGTGGTGTCTTTCTCAGGACACATGCGTCCCGAGAATAAGAAGGCGCTGCTGAAATTCAAAGTGCCCGCCGAGCGCCGTGTCAAAGAGACCAGCCTGGAAGTGCGTTACTCGCCAACCCTCGCTGGAGCGATGGTGGACGCCCTGCCCTACTTGGTTGAGTATCCCTACGGCTGCACGGAGCAGACTCTCAATAGGTTCTTGCCGACTGTGATTACTCAGAAGATCCTCATGGATATGAACCTTGATCTTAAGGACATTGAGAAGAAGCGCACGAACTTGAACGCCCAAGAGATTGGGGATGACAAAGCGCGGGCTAAGAACTGGAAGAAATACAAGCAATACAAGGCTTGGAGTCAGAATCCAGTGTTTAGCAAGTCTCGTGTTAAAGACATGGTGAAGCAAGGAGTCAAACGCTTAACGAACATGCAGCTCTCCGACGGAGGCTGGGGTTGGTTTAGCGGCTACGGCGAGCACAGCTATCCTCACACGACAGCCTATACAGTCCACGGATTGCAAGTGGCCCGTATGAACGACGTGGCGATTGTTCCCGGGACCATTAAGAAAGGCGTGGCTTGGCTGCGGAACTACCAAAACCGCCAGGTTATGTTGCTCGACAACGCTCCGAGCGAGACAAAGCCTTATAAGACTTCAGCGAGCAATCTCGACGCCTTTGTCTTCATGGTTTTGAATGACGGCAAAGTGACGAACCAGAAGATGCTCGATTACCTCTACCGCGACAGAAACAAGCTCTCTGTCTACGCCAAGGCTATGTTTGGTATGGCTTTGCACAAGGTGGGTGATAAAGAGAAGCTGGCCATGATCATAAAGAACATTGAGCAATACCTGGTCATGGACAAAGAAAACCAGACCGCTTATCTCAATCTTCAAAATGGTGGTTACTGGTGGTACTGGTATGGCTCAGAATACGAAGCCCACGCCTATTACCTCAAGCTCTTGGCGAAGACTGATCCTAAGAGCGACAAGGCTTCGTGGTTGGTGAAGTATCTTCTCAATAACCGTAAAAACGGCAGCTACTGGAAGTCGACTCGCGACACAGCCCTTGTGATTGAAGCTTTGGCGGATTACATGAAGGCGAGCGGTGAAGACGAACCAGACATGACCTTAGAAGTCTTGCTCGACGGCAAGAAAGTGAAAGAGGTCAAGATCAGCAAGGCCAACCTGTTTAGCTTTGATAACAAGCTCCTATTAACAGGAGATGCCATTGGCACTGGCGAGCACACAGTTGAGTTCCGCAAGAAGGGCAAAGGCCCACTGTATTTCAACGCTTACCTGAGTTACTTCTCGAAAGAGGACTTTATAACGAAGGCGGGTTTGGAAGTGAAAGTGCAGCGGAAATACTACAAGCTGGTGAAGGTTGAGAAGAAAGTGAAAGTCGCTGGAGCTAGGGGCCAGGTGGTCGAGCAGAAGGTAGAGAAATACAAGCGAGAAGAGATCAAGAACCTGGCGACGATAAAGAGCGGGGACTTGGTGGAGATCGAGCTTGAGATCGACAGTAAGAATGACTACGAGTATTTGATCTTTGAAGATATGAAAGCGGCGGGTTTTGAGCCTTTCAAGGTGCGCAGCGGATATATCCGAGAGGGCTTGACGGCTTACATGGAGCTTCGTGACGAGAAGGTGTGCTTCTTTGTGCAGAACCTTGCTCGGGGTAAGCACAGCGTGAGCTATCGAATGAGAGCGGAGATACCAGGTAAGTTTAGCGCCTTACCAACGCGGGCGTACGCTATGTATGCCCCTGAAATCAAGGCCAACTCCGACGAAATCAAAGTCATCATTACCGACTGATTGACTCGTCGCGAAGCACTGCGAAATGAAGAAAGCTCTCTCTCTTTGGGGGGGCTTTTTTTACATTTGGCCGATGGACAGAAATTGGAATCCAATATTGAGAGGGCAGCGGAGCAAAACGGCTAGCATTGATTGCGCGTAGAGTGGGGGCGTGGATTTTGCCCAGCCTTTTCTATTGGAGCTTGGCGCTCTCTTTGCTATTTTACCGCGCCTCCGGCCTTGCCCAATAGAGGATGGCGTCCATTGCTATGACTGAAAAGCTAGACGCAACGGCGACGGAAGCTCCCAAGACGGGTCTTGAGTCCTTTCGCCATTTCGTTTTTGACATTGTTGAACTTGCTGAAGACTCGAAGGATCCTCGGCTTAGCTGGTATTTCGACGTCTTCATTATGATTCTCATCGTGACGAACATTGCGGCTGTCATGTTCGAAACTGTGCAGGAATTTCACGACGAGTATCGGCTTTGGTTTATGTTCTTCGAGAGCTTCTCGGTGACTATATTTACCTTTGAGTATCTCGCACGGCTTTGGACCTGCACAATTAAGGAAGAGTTTAGGCATCCATTGAAAGGTCGGCTACGCTTTGCCACAGGGGTCTTTGCCATCATCGATTTGGTTGCGATCTTGCCAACACTGGCAGGATTTGGGTTGCAAACTCGTCATTTAAGAATGGCGAGGCTCTTACGTTTCTTCAGGGTGCTGAAATTGGGCCGTTACTCCAGCTCGACGAAGACTCTGTTCCGCGTCCTAAAGTCGAAGAAAGAAGAGCTGCTCATCGCCGTCTTCATGGTTTGCCTGCTCTTGCTCTTCTCCTCCACCTGCATTTATTACTGTGAGAAGGACACACAACCCGAGAAGTTCTCTAGTATTCCCGCATCCATGTGGTGGGGAGTCGCGACGCTGACCACCGTGGGCTATGGCGATGTTTTTCCGATCACGCCCATCGGAAAGTTCTTCGCCGCGATCATTGCGGTCTTGGGGGTCGGTGTTTTTGCGCTCCCCGCAGGTATCCTGGCCTCCGGTTTTAGCGACGTGTTGGAGAAGCAGAAGAAAGAAAAAATGGGAGAAGCGGTGCTTTGCCCTCATTGTGGATTAGATATTCACTCGAAAGTGGAGACCCATGGTCAAACACAAGAAGAAGAACCCAAAAGATAAAAAGACGCTTCACTATGCGCCGCGCCCGAGCAATCCGCTCAAGAGCTGGACTGTGAAGACATCGGAAGCTCGCATCATGCTCGGCGCCTTCCTTCAAGAGAAGCTCCCAACCCCGTTGTCCTCCCGTGACGTCAAAGCATTGCTCGAGCGCAGCCTGTGCCGAATAAACGGAGAAACAGAGCGCTTTGCCTCTCGGCGCTTGCGTCCTGGGGAGCGAGTCTCATTTCTCATTCCTGCAGAATCCGAGATGCACAGAGTGACCCCGGAGCGCTTAACGCCGAATCACGTGATTTTTGAAGACGAATATTGCGTGATTCTCAATAAACCCGCCGGTTATTCAGCGACGCCAAATAAGAGCGGTCCGGGGCTCCCAGAGATCCTCAAGGGTTTCGCTGACGAGATCGGAGCCCGAAAGCTATTGCTGGTCCATCGCCTCGACCGTGACACCTCCGGCGCATTATTGCTCGCCAAAGACGGACGAAGCCTCGACTTGTTGTCTGCGCTCTTCAAGGCGAGGACTATAAAGAAGGCGTATGAGGCGATCGTCAACGGCCAGATGAAGAGCGAAAAAGGAGTCTTTAAGTCCTTCATGGCTCGGCGGGGAGAAGAAGGTGGTCAGGCTTTTTGGGCCTCGGCAGCGGCGGGTCAGGAAGCCATCACAGAATACTCGGTGCTCACCAGTGACAACGTTTCAACTCATTTGAGGCTCTTCCCGAGAACCGGTCGCACCCACCAAATCCGGGTTCACCTTAGCGAAGCCGGGCATCCAATCCTCGGTGATGGACTCTACGGACGCAAAATTAAGCTCGTCGCCCAAAAGGCTCCTCGGAGGCAATTACTCCACGCCCGAGGATTGATCTTTGTCCATCCTATGACCAAGCGCCCGGTCGCGGTCCAAGCGCCTCTCCCTAAGGATTTTCAGGACTACCTTCCGAAACCAATGACCCGTCCACAATCTTGATGAGCCGATCGGCCCGAGGCGCAATCTCGTCGTTGTGAGTGATCATGACCACAGTGAGCCCGGCCTCCTTTTGAAACTCCTTGAACAACGCTAAGATGCTATCTCCGGTCTTGGTGTCGACGCTCCCTGTCGGTTCGTCGGCGTAGAGAATCGATGGCTTATTCATAAGAGCGCGGGCGATGGCTGCGCGTTGTCTCTCGCCTCCTGAAGCCTTGACCGGGAGGAAGTTTATGCGGTGGCTGAGCCCGACCCTCTCAAGCAACTCTGTCGACCTTTTCTTCCTCTCTTGTCGGGACATGTTCAATGGCAAGGCTG
>JARGOJ010000598.1 GCA_029210225.1 Planctomycetota bacterium | reverse complement strand
GGTTCCTGATGGGCGCGCTTTTCTTAAGTGGTTTCGCGGCAGTCGTCCTCAATATCACAGATACTTTCACAAGCGCTTTTTGGCGCTCAATGAAAAGGCCAAGAAATGAAAATCTGGGTCTTGCTCTCCATCTCCCTTTGCTTACTCTCCTGTCAGGCTTCTTCAAAAGCGCCGAAGAAGGTTCTTGTCGATGAGGATCGTTATGATCCGAGCCGGATGGCTAGGCTCATTGTGCAAAAGTTAGAGGAAGAGGCCGACTCCTTTCCAGAACGACCCCTCAAGTTGGGAGTGGGGGTTATTCGCAATAAGAGCGGGCGCTATGTGAACATTAAGAAGCTGAAGAGTGATCTTGAGATCCGGCTTTATCGCTCAAGAACGATTCGCTATTCTCCGCTGTCACCACGACTTTCAAAGTCTTCAGCGAGGTCTCTCTCTGCTTGGCGGCCTCCCGATTTCTTGCTTGAAGCTTCGATTCAGAATGTTGTGGGAGAGCGTGATTGGCTGGAGTTCCGCTTCCAAATTCATGAATACGTCGGCGACCGGGACTTGTGGACCTTCAATCGCCTTTACAAGGTGCGGTGAATTCAATAGAATAGGGGGGCTGTCGTGAATGTTGGGGAATCTTCTCTTAGATCGCCAATGCAGAGTCGTTTCGTCGCAGCCATAGGCTCGCCACCTTCATTCTTTGAAGAGCCTTGAGTCTACCCGATGCAGAATTGACTGAAGCAAGACCTCTCCTGCTTTTCAATAGTCTCCACATCAATTCAAATTCGCTCCTTCCTCTACGGCGCTTCACTCCTTAGTCGTTTTGTTGCGATTGAAGATGCTGCGGCTACTTTTAGGTGAGAAGAGCTTATTGAGAATGGAATACGGTCTATTCTTGGGTTTCGATTCGCCCAAAAAAACAGTTCTACAGCGCCACAATTTTTGGCTTCAAACTTGAAAGGACGTTTTGATGAATGCTCGCCCTAAACCTTCAACGAAGCGCTCTCCCTCAAGTCTCTTCAGGAAAGTTACCTCTATGCCCCTGCTTCGCGTTTTATTCACTAGCTCTCTTCTCCTTCTCTTCGCCATGACCAGCGTCTCTTCAGCGCAGGAACCTGAAAAAGGGAGCGCGAAGACCGGGAGTGAGACACTTGAGAATCGCCTAAAGGGTCTCGTTGAGAAAGACCTTCTCTGGAAGGATCAAGTGAGGCGCCTCAACGCAAACAAGGAGCTCTTGGATGAGAATCGAAGGCGACTGATCGATCTCATTGGAACGAGTGGAGGGATTGTTGCAGGCCCGATTCAATACGATTCAAAATGGCTGAAGAAACGCCTCGACTCTCTCAGCGCTGAGCTATCAAGTATTAAAACTCAAGCGAAGTTCGGGAAGCTGATTGTCGATCAATTGAAGACCAGAGTGGTCCTCTTTGAGCAGGTCTCAAAGACTAACGGCGACTATGTAGGAGAGCTTCGCGCTTTCCTGATTCCTTTCAATAAGCTCTCTGCTGCAAAGCGTTTGGAGTTGGAAGCCGAAATCAAAAAACTGTCCCTGGGCTCCCTGTCGAATCGTCAGGAGAGCCTTGTGAAGCAAGGAGAGGATTGGAAGAAGGAGCTTGTTGGAGTGAAGGCCTCGCTGAAGAAGCAACTTGAGAGCATGGCCAAAATTACTGAGCGGGTTCCGAAGATTGAGAAGGAGATTGTTCGACTCACAGAGCTCTATAAAGAGGTTCTCCATAAGGAAGATTCTCGGAAGGAGTTAAAGAAGAAAGAGGCGACGTCTTTAGCGGGGCTTTACCTGACCAAAAGCCGAGATCAGCAAGAGTTTATGACGGGCTTTAACACGGACTTCAACGAGCTTGAAAAAGTGCAGGATCAACTCAAAGAATTCACGAAAGCCTTGCGAGCCAACACTCCTCCCATTCCAAGCAAAATTCAATCGAAGGCTCGGGTTCCTGGGGTGAAGCGAATTGAAAGTACGCTGTTACTGGCGAAAGCCACCAAGGCCTATCACGAAGCGCGCTTAAAAGTCTTCAATGAACGGTCTGTGGTCTTGAAGAAATCGACCGCTGTGACGAAGGCAGTCATTTCCAATTATGAGAAAGGGCGCCGGCTAGTTATTGACTTGGAGGTCGTGACAGAGCTTATCCTCGAAGGGATTAAGAACGGCAGTATCGCGAAAGAGACCAAGAAACTATTGAAGCCGGGGAAGATCTTGACGGCGGATAAAGATCGCCTGAGCGCAGCCCGGGAGGTCGCTGAGGCGTTAAGTTCACAGGTCGAGAAGCTGAGTGAGAATGACCTTGAAGCCCTGCGGATTACCAATAAGGAGGTTGAGCAGCTTAATCGTGAAATCCCAAAGCTCAGCTCAAAGCTGGAGCGAGAGAAGGCCCTCGCGGTCTTTGTTGAGAAGGTTGCCCAAAGAGACAATAAAGATCTATTGAAGCTGCTCAAAGAGTCGATTGACGCGGCGGAAAAAGCTGAGTCAGATGCCGCGACTGCGGCGGAGACGATGGAAGATCGAAACGAGAACCTGAGCGGTATTCTTGATGAGAGGCGCTCACTAGAAGATCCGTTTGCCCGGCGTCTTCGTGAGAAGAGCCCTGGATTACGGTTGACGATTCTTAATGATCTCCGAAAACGGGGTGGTTACCCAACGACGGAGGTGACTGGGAATCGTCTTGATGGCAAGAGCAACGAGCCTGCGGGGTCCTCTGCGAAAGAGATCCCCGATGAGCGCGAGAGGAAGCTCCGGCTCATTTTGACGCTCTTTGAAGATTACGAACAATACTTAAAAGAGCAGATTCGACTAGCGAAAGAGAGCGTCGAAGTTCTCGAGCAGGTCGGCGATCAACGACGGAAAATCCTGCAAACGAAAGAAGCCGAGCGAGATCTGCTTCGCCGCGTCTATGGCTGCAATGAAGAGATTCAAATTCGCCTCGCACTTGGCATGATTAAAAACTCCGAAATTAAGCAGCAGGTGTCCGAGTCGGACATTCGAAAGAAACTCAGTAAAACAGATGCTGATTTAGTCAAGAAGCGAGAAGAGATAGAGAGCATCGAAGCCGCGGCGAGGGTTGAACAGTCTGCGTTAAATCGATGGTCAAAGCAATTGACAGAGCCTGAACGGTTGCTCCCGGTCCTTTCGAAATTATTGAAGCTGTACATCAATCGAAAGCGAGCGCTCTCGGAGACGAAGCTGAATTACGCAAACCTGAATGAGTTTGAGCAAAAAGCGCTGCAAGACAGCGCTCGTGACCTTCTTGAGAATGAAACGGTTTGGGATGAGCGGGCGTTGACCTTCTTCAGTACGGACCGTGTCGAAGACTTTACCAGTCGTATTCTAGTGCTCTATAGAGAAGTCACAAACAGCCGTCGGAAATTGAAGAAGTTTGAAGAAGCGCGTCGACTGACGGAGACAATGATTGGAACTTTGAGCCGTGAAGAAGAGGCGATAAGAAATGTCCTCCCCGACTTTCAGAAGTCTTTGGCGCGATTTAAGAGAGAGGAGGAAGTGGCGTACGCTCGGGCAGTGGCGTCGGTGGACCCGAGTAAGGCATCGGAGCTGGTCGCGGCTATGAAGAATAAATACGATGTTCTTATTTCTCCAATTCAGGCAAGCAAGGACGATTTGGCTCAATTGACCGACGAGGTCTTTGAGTTGAGGTTACTGCGGCAGGCCTACGAAGACTTGATTGATCGTTTCGATAAGCGGGTCTCACGCCTTGGCTCGAAGTCGGCGGCGGGGGACTATAAAGACGACCTGGTTCAGTATCAGCGTGATTCCCGTGAGATTCTTGAAGACAGCACTCGCATTATGGGAGGGCCCGAGAGCTCGCTCACCGGAGAGGGAGGTGCTCAGGGAGAGATCGATCAACTTCGCGGACGTCGCTACAATCTTTGCGTCTCGCTTCTCAGTAAACGGGCCTTCTCCCTGGTGCTGATCCCATTGATCGCGTGGTTTGTCTTGGCCGTGTCCCGTCGCCTGGCAGCGCGGATGATCCAGCACTTTGAAGTGTCAGGGACCGACGGCTTGCAAGTTGAAAATAGAGATAGAGAGCAACGTCGTCAAACCCTTATCGCGGTGTTTGGGACGGCCTGGAAGGCGGTGGTGGTTGTCGTGACTATCATCTATCTACTTAAGCAGCTCGGGGTCGATGTCACGCCTATTGTCGCCTCTGCTGGTGTCGTTGGTTTGGCGGTCGCCTTTGGTGCTCAGAATCTAGTTCAAGATTTTCTTTCAGGGTTCTTTATCTTGTTAGAGAATCAATACAAAATCGGTGATTTCGTCACAATGGGCGACAAGAGCGGTTATGTGGAAGAGATTACCCTACGAATGACTGTGCTTCGCGGAAAGGATGGCGATCGTCACTTTATTCCGAATGGTGAAGTCAAGTCGGTGACGAATCAGACGCAGATTTGGTCGGGTTTCAATTTGGATATTGGAGTGTCGTACGACGAAAATCCTGACAAGGTTATTCAGACGCTACGACAAACATGCAAAGCGATGCACAGCGATTCGATTTGGGCTCGGGCCTTCTACTCCGAGCCGACTGTCTGTGGGATAGAGGGCTTCGGTGATAGCTCGGTCGACTTCCGAATTCTCCTAAAGACGCGCCCGGGAAAACAGTGGGATGTCGCACGTGAGTTACGCAGGCGTATCAAGCATGCCTTCGATGCCGAAGACATTGAGATTCCTTTTCCTCAGCGCGTTGTTCATCAGGCTTCAAGCTCTGCGAATGCTAAGGTTGAGGTTGAAGAGATCTTTAAGAATTAGTGCTGGTAAGGAGCTTCGTGATTGTTCTTAGCAAGAGAGTTAGATCGACGGGTTTGGAGAGGCACTCTCGAATACCTAAGCGGCGAGCGTCTTTAAGTTTGAAGGACTCGCTAAAGCCTGTCGATAAAATGATAGGCAGGTCTGGATAGAGCTTTAACAATTGAGCGGAGAGGTTCGCCCCAGTCATCTTGGGCATGGCCTGGTCGGTCAACACTAAGTTGTAGCGCTCAGGAGAATCTAAGAAGAGCTCTAGGGCGTCGGCGCCGTTTGGACTGACAGTGACAGTAAAACCCTGACGAGTGAGATAGTTCTCGTAAAGGCGACGAATACTGTCCTCGTCTTCAACAACGAGGATATGTTTGTTCCGTGAGGCGCCAGGAGCCGAGTCACTGAGCTTCTCTAGTTTAGGCAGCGGCTGTGAGCGTCGGGGGAAGTCAATGATGAATGAGCAGCCCTGCCCTTCTGTGCTCTCCAGATGAATGTGAGCCTGGTGATTTTCAAGAATGCCATGGACAACGGCGAGCCCAAGCCCTGTTCCCTCCCCTACGTCTTTCGTCGTGAAGAACGGGTCGAATATTTGACTCTGAAGATCTTCAGAGATGCCGGTGCCATTATCACGGACGATCAATCGTGCGGTCTTGTCATCGGTTCTTAGACACTCAATTGTTATCTCCCCCTGCCTCTCACTATCAATCGCTTGGAACGCGTTGGTGCAGAGGTTGATAAGGACTTGCTGAATCTGAGTGGGCGCGGCGAAGATAAGGCATTGTCCCTGACCCAAGACTGTCTTTATTGTGATATGGCTGGGAGTGGTCGCGCTCAGTAATTTCAGTGTCGAGATAATGGTTGTCGGGAGGTCAATGACTTTTCTATCAACGGCTTCTCTGCGACTAAAAGTGAGGATCTGCCGCCCCAGCTCCTTCGCCTTCAAGCCCGCCGCTGAAACGCTTTCCAGGTATTTTCGTCCATCGGAGGGACCGCTTGGGAGACTGGCCATGTGCAGCTTCGTGTTGCCCAAAATAATGGTGAGCAGATTATTGAATTCGTGTGCGATACCGCCAGCGAGGGTTCCAAGCGCTTCAAGCTTCTGACTCTGCAATTGGGTCGCGAGGCGCTTTTTCTCTTGGGTGACATTTTCGATAATGGCGAGGAAAGCGACGAGAGTTTCGTCAGTG
>JARGOJ010000597.1:1508-5942 GCA_029210225.1 Planctomycetota bacterium | reverse complement strand
ATTGAGGAGTGAGGGATTGCTGGGGCGTTGTGATTTGGGGGATTGGGAGGAGCGAGAGTCGGACCGTTGGGCTTTGGGAGGGACGGTGATGATGGTTGTTTTGGGTTTTCCGATGGCGGCGATTGCCTTGTGTTTGCAGGTGTGACAGCGCTCGTGCTTGGTTTAGGGCTGTTGTTTTGATGTTTTATATCTATTGGTGATGTTGAGGACGGCTTTCATGAGTCGTTTTTGGAGGGCGATGAGTGCTTGTAGGCCGGTGTCGTTGTTGAGTCCGACGCAGCGTTCAATTTGTTCGGTGAGTTGTCCACCGATGTCGAAGAGTTTGATGATGCTTTGAATGGCGTCAATTTCTTGGACTGTTTCGGGGAGGGAATTGAGGAGTGTGTCGAGGTTTTCTAGGCTTTTGGGCTCTTCGTCGGGGTGGTCGTTATCGATTTGGGGGGAGCTTGCGAAGGAGATGAGGCGGGTTGTTGATTTGCTTGGGTTGGTAATTTTGCGCCATTTCTGTGCGGGAATGAGGATGAGATCGCCGGAGCCGAGTTCGCTTTCTTTGCGTTCCATGGTGATGATTGCGCGGCCGGAGAGGAGGTAAATGAGTTCTTCGTGTTTGGCGTTTTGGAGGGTGAGTGTTTCTTCGCCGGGGGTGAGTTCCATTTCGAAGCAGCCATGGAAGTGTTGGGATCGGCCTTCGACGGCGAAGTCAGGGTGGCTTTTCATGCGGCTGAATCTCATTGGGCCGTCTCCTGTTTAGGGTGGGGTTGAGATTTGGGGCTGGTGGAGTTTAGTGGTGGAGGCTTATAGGACAGAGTCGGTTATTCTTGTTGAAAACTTCAATCTCTGTTCTAACATTTGCCCTTCTAATTAGCTCTGCCTCTTTATTTTAGTGCTTTCCGCGACTTCCGGTTATTTCGGAGAGGAGTCCGTCGCGGGCTTTTTGGATGTGGTTGAGAAACTGTTCATTGAGGGGGATGGGGACGGTTTGGACGTTTTTGATTTGGGAGTCGGGGCTTGTTCCGCCGAGTCTGAGGACGGTTGCGCGTAGTTTCTTGGGGCAATTTTCGGGGCCTGGGAGTCCTGCGGGGGGGAGGTCGCCAAATTGGAGTGAGATGCCGTAGACACGGCGTGATCGTTCGATTGTGTTGCGTAGGTCAAATTGTTTTTCGACGAGGACTTCGACTTTTTCGTGTTTAATCTCGTGTTCGAGGAGTACGCGGAGGAGTTGGGCGTCTTTTTCGGCGGCGGCGAGGACGTTGTGGCTGTGTGCGAGGATGTGAATTTCGAAGCGGACGCTGTCTTTGCTGAAGATGATGCCGAGGTCTTGGGCGAGGCGTACGGCGAGGCCGAGGACGATGACTATGTATTGGTCGTTGAAGCCGAGTTCTTTGAAGCGTAGGCCTTGGTATTCTTCGTCGGAGTAGGCTTGTTTTGGGTCGGGGTCGATGACGAAGTGAACGGTGCGGCGGACGCGTTTGAGTTGTCCACTTTCGCGCATGTAATAGAGGAGTTCTTTGCCGACGAAGCGGTAGGCGAAGAGGTCGATGATTGTGGGGGTGCCTTCTTTGCCGGCGGCGATGTGCGCGGCTTTGAGTTCTTGGAGTTCTTGGGGGGACATGCCGGTGATGTTGCCTTCTCCGAGGTAAATGAGTTCGGAGGGGACGAGGTTTTCGGGGACGCCTCGGGTGGAGAGTTCGGAGAAGCCGCCTTGGGGGTATGTTCCGGCGTCGGCGAGGTCGCTGTCGACTTCGGGTTCTTCTTCAATGAGTGGGAATCTGCGGCGATCGGCGGGGCGAATATGAGCGGCGTGGTGGGCGATGCGGCGGCTGGCCATGCGTAGGTCTTCGCGTCCGAGGAATGCGTCCCAGTGTTCGATTTCGGCGAGGTCGCTCTCGTTGAGGTAGCTTTCTCGGGAGAGGAGTCGGCTGAGGCATGAGCGGAGGGCGTCTTCGAAGAAGTCTTGGGGTATTTCTTCGTTATCGATGAATTCTTGCGCGTGCTTTTCGGGTTTCATGCCGCCGTAGAGTGAGAGTTCCCGGAGTAGTTGTGGGTTGAGTTTGGGGGCGTTTTTGTAGTTTGGTTTTCGGGGTTGCACGAGAGGGGCGAGGATGCATTGTATGGTGCGTACGATGAGGTCGTCGCGGGAGTCGTCTTGGAGGATGGCGTTGCGGGCGCGGGTGATTTGGGAGTCGCGGAGGAGGGTGTTTAGGAAGGCGTTTTCGTAGCTGAGACGGACGTCTCGTGCTTTTTCGGGGATGCTATCGAAGTTGAAGAGTGTCCTGAATGAGAATTGATCGCCGTCGAGGATGAGGTATCCGACGTCGTGAACGAGGGGGTAGAGGACGGCGCCGCTGCCGCGTCCGAGAATGCTCTTGTACCATTCGAGGGAGCGGCGGGCGCGTTGCATGAAATCGGGGGAGCCGTCGCCGCGGAGGGCGAGGGACCCGAAGACAAAGTTCGCAAGCTTGTTGCGGTCTAATTCTTTAGACGCTGTGTTCACGAGTGCTCTCTTCTTTCAACGCTTTGGTCACGAGTGCTCTCTTCTTTCGATCCTTAGGAGACTCTCAAGAGGTCGTCAACTTTCTCCCGGAGTGGGAGCAGGTCTTCGGAGCGGTCGCCGACGTATCTTAGGAGGACCAGATCTTCCTTGCGAACTTCGCCGCCGTGGAAGAGCAGGGCTCTGGTGCGGAAGAGTTTGTAGAGCTTGACGACTTTGCGGTCGGAGATGAAGAGGTCGTTCTCTTTGACGAGTGTTCTTAAGACGCGTTTGAAGAGGTCGAAGACGGGGTCTGGGAAGAATTGCTTGCGGTCGCGACGAACGGCGCTGCCGTCGTTTGCGGAGTTGTCTCCGATGCCGGCCATCATGCAGTCGAGGTATCGCTTGAGCTTGAGGAAGTCGGTGAGGTCTGCGATGCCGACCCATGGCTTGCGATTGAGGGACTGGTCCAAGTCGTTCTGGACACCACGAATGAGAAGCTCATCGAAGTGAGTTTCTCGGACGGAGCTTGAGAGGGCTTTGAGGACAAAGCGGTCGCGGAGGGCGCCGAGTTCGGTGAACTCCGGGACTTGGTTGGTCGCTGCGAAGAGCATGACCATATTGACCTTTTGGGGCTTGCCATCTTGGTAGAACTTGCGTTCGTTGATGATGGTGAGGAGGGTGTTCAAGATCGCGGAGTTCGATTTGAAGATCTCATCGAGGAAAGCGATGCGTGCGACGGGTAGCTTGCCGCCAATTTTTCGCAGGTAGCGTCCTTCTTTGAGGGCTCCAATGTCAATAGGACCGAGCAATTCAGAAGGCTCGGTGAATTGGGTGAGCATGTATTCGAAGTAATCGTCGCCCTCCAATCCGAGGGACTCGCAGAACTTGGTCACCAGGGCCGATTTCGCGGTTCCTGGAGGTCCAACGAAAAGCAAGGGCTCTTGGGCCACAAGACAGATTGCCATGAGGTCAATGAGCTCGTCTTTTTCGATAAAGTATCGAGACAATTCCCGTCGTAGGCTATTGATCCGACCGCGAATATCTTCGACTTCGTCGCATAGCTGCCCGAATGGTATGTTGTCTACCGCTTCCCATGGGGTCACGGGTCTCTCCTTTGGCTTAACCATCAAATGTTAGTGATGCGCTCAATCGACACACGATCACGGATAATTCGTTCTTCATCGCCCTTCCAGCGTTTCAAGGCCATAGCGTAGGCGCTTTCACCGCGGACGATGTCATCGGCGACTGTACTGACAAGGTTGAGGAGGACCTCTTGGCCGAATTCGCCAACATCTTGGCAGGCGGCGAGGGTCTCTTCAAGAATGTCCCCAGTCAATTGAAAACGCTTGGCGCTGGTCAGGCTCTTGACCGCTGAAATGAGTTCTTGGAGCAGGTCAATTCTGTCAAAGCCGAAGTTGACCTTCTCACGAATGTTATTGAAGATTCGAGTGAAGAGCTCTTCGGCGTAGGGCCCATCGCCCAGAGACAGCGAGGACTTGCCGGCGTGAATCATGGCCCGATAGAGCCAGAATTGAGTGGGGGTCCACTGGTCGGAGAGGCCGTTCTCGGTGAGGGTGGCGACTCTCTTGGTCAGCGTTAATCCCCGTTGCATGTCGCCGATTAATGCGACGCCTTGCACGCATGACTCTAAGACCCAGAACATCAAATCGGTGTTGGAGCCGCTTTGCTTGCCATCCGAGGCATAGTCTTCCAGCTTCTGCATGAGACCCGGGCGCTGACCAAAACGAACCTGCTGCATGGCGCAGACAGACAAGAGATTTGGCCGCACGTAGTCGTTGTAGTTCTTCGCGAAATCGGAAATGCGATTGAGGTTTTGAATTCCCTCTTCACTGTTTCCAAAGGCGGGGATTAACTCGGCGATTCGCTGTAGCAGGCGAAGGCGGTGGTAGTCCTTGCTGCGATCACAGTCGGGGGCGCTGCAATGATGTGCGCGAGTATCG
>JARGOJ010000597.1:0-1454 GCA_029210225.1 Planctomycetota bacterium | reverse complement strand
CCTTCTTCGCGCTGTTTAATCTCAGCCAAACGACGCAGGACCGCCAAGCGAATGTTCAAAGACGCGTAGTCTTCCTTTTGTTCAGCGAAGGACGTCGCCATAGCGTCGCCGATTTCCAAAACATTGATTTCTTTGCAACGGAAAGCGGTGAGGGCCATATCAATCGTAAACTCATTGACCTGATCCGAAAGCTCCTTTAGCTTGCCCAAAACCAAGGCGGCGTCATCCTTATCAAGAGTCTCTTTGGGATTCAGAGCATCCAAGGTTGCCGTTAACTCTTCGTAATAAATGATCTCTCGACCACCAGTGTCACTCGGTGAAACAGGGTCGGTTTGGGTGAAGTCTCCTTTGGGCAAATTCAAGAGACCACGCACCTGCTCCATAGCCAGGGCGGTCTCGCCGAGCTTTATCAATGAGCTTGAAATGTCCTTGAGGAGTAGGGCGCGGTACTGCGGGCGGTATTGGCCGACGGCCTCTAAGCCTTTATCGACGAGGGTTGTCGCCTTCTTCGAACCTATGTTCGAATCGGCGAGAGCGCGAAACCACTTCTCCAGTGCTTTCCGGTAGGGGAACTTGCGCTCTTGCTTGATGAAGTCGAGGGACAGCTCGAAGGATTGCTCCTGACCCGAGACGCCAGCGCGCTCTCGGAGCGCCGCGATACGGGCTTGGCAAACAGCTTCGATGGGTGTTGTCGCTCGGCTATCGATGCATGAATCCGCTTCACTAGCGAGCTCTTTGCCCTTTTCACTTTCACCGAGTTCCACGTAGGCATAGCCAAGGGTCGCGAGGGCCAGTCCGAGGGGAGCCTTGCCGTCAATCTTCTTGACGATGTCACAGGCTCTCTCAAGGAAGTTGAGAGCTTTGTCGCCGCCTGTCGTTGCGCCTTCGTGGCGAGTGCTAGCCAGAAGCCTCGCACGAACAAAAGGAGGGACTTCACGATCTTCGACACCTTTAAGGGCTAGCTCAGCGATGAGGTCTTCACGCTGACTCGCCTCTTGAATGGCGTCCTGATTGATCTTGAGCAGCTCTCTCCAGAGCAACCAGCGGGCCTTCTTGCGGATCAGCGTGGCCTTTTGCATTTGGCGCCAGAGCCAACGTGTTTGCTGAGTGAGAGCCTCGCGGTCGAGGTCGTCTAAGGAAGCTGAAAAGCTCAAGACGCCACCATAGAGATCTTCGATAGTCTCCAGTTGACCGCTGGGAACGCCTAGGGACTTGCGAAGAAGCTCCTGACCGACAGCTTCTTCTTCGTCGTCATCGGCGAGCCAGAGCCCGTTCTCGATGCAGCGAACGCCTTCGCTTCGATCGTCCTCATGAAAGTAAAACTCGGAGAGGCGATACCAACCCGGAGCGCCAATTTGGCGAGCGGTCAGTTGTTCTTCAAGGGCAAGGCGCGCCTCGTCGACGACGGCTTCTTCGTCCTCGTCAATGACGTCGTCGTCTTGCTTCTTCACTCC
>JARGOJ010000596.1 GCA_029210225.1 Planctomycetota bacterium | reverse complement strand
CTTCCATTCTCTCGACCGGTTGACCGCTTGTGTATAATGCCATTAGTAAATGTATTAAATAATCAATATATGTATATCAGTATATTCGTAAAAATATAATATATTTTCATAATTATACATTTATATGTGCAGCATTATAATGGCATATTTATATTACTACTATCTGTGTTTTCTACGATATGAACTTGACTGCTTTGTCTCGTCCAAGAGGTCTCTTGAGAAGAATATGAGTTGAGCTGACGAAGAATGGGCGAGGGCGGATCTCTAGTAGGGAGAGTCCGGCTTTACTGGAAGCACTTTGGATTAAGATACAGAGCCGTCCAGGGCCATGGATGAGCTGTGGGGCTCTATCTTAGAAGCTCTTCTATGGGTCCGAGTGAGCCTCGGGCCAGGTACGAATTAAGACAGGCTCTCAGCGGTGCGAGAGCAATGACAAGATCGGCTTTGACCGGAGAGGTCTTGGTTAAGATCGACGGGGTGTGAGGCGCTTCAACTCTCGCTCAATGGCCTTGGGCAGATCCCTCACCGCAGCGTCGTAGCTGTTGTTATAGTAGCCACGACGCCGTTCCAGCTCTTTCTTCACGCTTCTCAGTAGAGAATCGAAGCCTTTGCGGGACGATCTTGATTTCGCCAGGCGTTGAATCGAGGCCTTGAAGTTGTCGAGGATGCGCGTGGGGGGCGCAGATTGACTGAGTTCGGCGCGAAGTTCAGCGAGGATGCGTCGGCGTTCACTGGGATTCTGGTTGGCGGTGCCAGAGCTCTTTCCCAGAATGAGCTTGAGGACGTTGTCGGCCAGGTTTCGCTCGATGGGGTCTTTCTCGGTCGCGAGGGCGTCGAACAATGATCCGACCAGGCGATCTCGAACATAGCGTTCATAGCGTTCGTCGAGGGCGAGCAGGCGTTTTTTAAGGCCAGGGAGAGCTTTGTCATCGGCCGTTAGGCATTCTTTAAACAAGCCCTTTGGGAGGGGCTCGAAAGGCTCATTAAGGAAGAGGGCCGCGACGCTGGGGGTGACCGGTTCTTGTCGTCGTTGCCTCTTCGCGGGGCCGCCATGGGCCTTCGCGTTCGTGGCGAAGGTCTTGTCGAGAGCTTTGGACAGACGTCCTCGGGGGCCTCCAAGGAAGATCGCGCAGAACTCCAGGGCGAGCTCAGCCCTCAGCAGCTTCTTGGCTTCGTCTTCGTCCTCTGGGGATGCCAGTGACAACGCCATGTATCGGGCGCTCCCTTGCTCAAGCCAGGTAAATGGCCGGTTTTTTGGGATGGACCGCTCCAGCCTTTGCTGGAAGACTCCTTCAATAATCCCAAAGCCCGACTGGCTCTGCCCCGCAATTTCTGGGCTGCCGAGTAATCGGGGAGGGATTTCGGCGGGGAGGATGAGGTCGCCGCTTACGGTGCAAGAGAAGCTGCCTTGCTTAGGGTCCATGCCGTGATCTTGGGCGATTTTTTTGAAGGACTCTGGGCCGGCGAGGAGAATGGTCGGGAGGGGGGCGGTTGTTTTCAGCCAAGGGAGCTTTTTGACAATGGCGGCGTGGACCCTTTCCAGCTCTTTATGGAGCTCGGGAGGAGCGCTGGGGAGGTCGCTGTGGAGGGAGGAGTAGTTGCCTTTGAGTATTTCTGTGTTGGGAACTTTGGCGACATCGCTGTGTGTGCTTTGGCTTTGACACCCTAGACTACTAAGCCCTAGAGCCACGATTAAGAGTGTTTTCGATCTCAAAGACATCATTTTACGCCTCATTTTCTTATCATTGGCCACCTGGAAACACGGTGAGGGCCACGACAAGTTCCATTTTACATGGAATTCGCTTTGCACGAATAACTTGGTACCCTGGCTATCGGTATGAGATAGAAGCTTGAAATGATGGGGCGAATCCCTGACCCTCATCACCATTGAAACAGCACTTTGTTGAGGGAAATCCTATGAATGGCCTCCAAAAATTCGCGATCCTCGTTTTTCTCCTAGGGATCAGCGCTGAAGCCCACGCCTTGGATCTGGTTGAGATGCCCAAGCCCCAGAGCGGCGAGTACGTTCTGAGTAGCTCCGTCGGCAATCCAGGAAAAGGCCGGCACTGGGGCCAACCGGCGATGGTTCGCCACCTAATTTTGGTCGCCAAAGAATGGAAGCGTCGCCACCCAGAGCTTCCTCGTCTTCGCATCGGAGACATCGCCAAATTTGGCGGCGGCCCTTTTCCTCCTCATAAAACACACCAAGACGGCCTCTCTGTGGATATCTTCACGGCGGGAACGAATATTTGTCATATCAACTACAAGAATCAAGCTCATACAAAGGAGCTTGCGGACATATTCATCCACTTCGGGGCCAAACAGATCCTCTACAACCATAAGTTCGTCATCGACGCCCTACCAAAGATCGTTCGAAAGTGGCCGAAGCACGACAATCACTTCCACGTCGTGGTTGATCCGAAGAAGGTTCCAAAGGATGGCGTGCCCGTGATCGTGGCCGATCAAGGATCGACGGCAGGGTCGTGGATCGGCAAGCATCGCCTCAATAAAGACGGCCAGAACTTCGACCTTCGTTGGCGTGCCCTGGGAGGCAAGTTTAAGTTTAAGAGCGCTCGGGTTCGCTTCGACGACATGGACTCGGAGAACGGCGTGCTTCACGATTCTGGGCCTGTGGCGGCGCGAGGATACTACCGCGTGCCCATGAAACCGAAAGACCGCGGGCAATATCGCTGGTCCGTTGAACTTGTCTACGATGACGACCTGGTCTACAAAATCGACTGGACCCCCATTCAATTCGACCTTGAGAAGCCCTTTGTTCTTCAACTCGGGCCAGGGGACGCTGAGGAAGTCGCAAACCCAGTGACCTTCCTTTGGCAGATTGAAGATCACACGAAGGCGAGCCGTTACCGCATCGAGATCAGCAAATCGAAAAAAGGCCATGGAAAACAGATCGCTGGGGAGGGAGCTGGACTCACTCGTCATGTGCTCAACAAGGCGCTAAAGCCCAACTCAACTTATTATTGGCGGGTCGTGGTGAAAGACCTGGCCGGCAACGAAGGCGCCAGTGATTGGCTGGCCATTAAAGTGATCAAGGGGTCCTCAGAGCTAGCGCCGAAGCCCCGGAAAAAGGGTGAGAAGAAGGACCCAATCAAGAAAGGTACGGTGAAGCCAAGCTCGCTGAATCTGCGCTCCGGCCCCGGAGTCAGCAACACGCGACTGGTCGCTTTGCCAAAAGGCACGGTGGTGAAGATTGTTGGTGAGCGGAGCGGATGGCTGGAAGTGGAAGCGATTGTGGCCGGAAAGCTCTGGAAAGGCTTTGTTTCTAAGTCTTATGTCGATATCGAAGGATCTTGAAGCGGAATCGAATCGTCGTCTTCGATCGAATCACTCAGGATGCTTTTGACGATTTTGTTGGAAAGTTGAACCTCGAATGAGCGAAGTGCGGCCAATATTTTTGTAAAGAATCGTGCTCTCCCCAGTGATTTGAGGCTATTACGATCTTTTGCAACAGGCCGGGGCTGCTTTGCGAGTGATTTATTGATAATTTATGGCGTGAGAACGTTTGCGGACGTCCTCATCTGTAAGAGAAAATCGTGGGTTGCAAGCCTGATTAAATCAGGTCACAGTCTCTAACGACGGTTAGGTTGGTGTCGAACAAACTCATTCAATGCCCTGGGTGCGGCTTCAATAACCGACTCACGGATGTAAAGTGCCTCTTCTGCGGCTCGCCTCTCCAGGCGGCTTCATTACCATCTGGCTCAGATGCGGACTCAGGGACGGCTGTACCCGAGACCAAAGAACTCGATGAAGCGGCGCAAAAAAAAGCCGATGAGCACATAGAAGCCGCCAAAAAAGGTGTTGTTCCCGCCCAGGGTCTCCCTGACGGCGTCAGCCTCGAAGGCACTCGCTCAACACAACGATTCAAGCGAGAAGACCTCCTCGCCGACCCCTCCATCACCCAATCGATCTCCGCTGCAGCGGAAGCGGTCGAAGAAGCGGAGGCGGTTGAGACAAACCCACTGAAAAAGGACACGGAGACTCAGGCCTTTGCCCCTGGCGCAACCGGTATTTTAATACCAGATAACGTCTCCCGCAAAGTCGAAGAAAAGGTGATGCCAAAGCGGGGTGAAACGACTGCTTTTCGCGCCGCCGCCGATGGCACCTTACTCTTTTGGATCTTCTGCGACCCACTTGAGCCGATTCCCCTTGGCTTCTCCCGGGAGATCACCGCGGGGCGACATCACAAGAACGACTTGGTGCTCCCCCACAATGAAGTCTCACGCTTCCATGCCAGCTTCAAGGTGCGTGGCCGAGCCGTAACCCTTGAAGACCTTGGATCGTCCAACGGCGTGATTGTCAACGGCGTCCGTCGTCTCCAGCACATGGTCGCCGTCGAGGACCACATCACCATCGGTCCCTATGAGCTTCTCATTAAAGACAAGGCCGACTACGTTCAAGGCGCGAATTCGGAGGACGAGCTCAATAAGACCCGAACTTCTCCGTCATTCAACGCCTTTAGCGAAGAGAACGTTGCGCTCTCCGGGAATCTGCAGGACACCCCATTGTCTGAGATCCTGCAAGGTTTTGAGTTCAATCAGAAGACCGGCACCCTGGTCGTCATTCACCGAAACATCTTCGGTTGGGTCGGGGTCAAAAATGGTCAACCTCACTCGTCAGGCTTTGAAAAGAAATCTGGCGTCGATGCGGTCCTGACCATGTTGAAATTTGAAGACGGTCACTTCACGTTTTACAACACGGAGCCTGAAGGCGAGCGAGTCATCAACGGATCGATCACCGGTATCCTGCTCGACTACAGCCGAAGCATCGATGAAGGCCAAGGCATGGACGACGACAACTTCTTGATGTCCGAATAAGAAGTCCGTCGCTTCAAGAGCTTCTGAGCCTTTTACGCATATCCTCATCCCAAGACCATCTCAGCGTTAAAAGGACCGAATTATGGAGATAGACCACATCGCCATTGCCGTGAAAGATCTTCAAAGCTCCATCGAGCTGTACAGCACGCTGCTCGATAAAGACGGGGCTGATGGTGTCGAAGAGGTTCCATCAGAGAAGGTCAAAGTGGCTTTTTTCCAAGTGGGTGAGAGCCGCTTCGAGCTCCTGGGGAGCACCGACCCGAGTGGTCCTATCGCCCGTTTCCTTGAGAAGAGAGGCCCCGGTATCCATCACGTCTGCTTGAAGGTCACGGATATCAAAGCGGAGATCGCACGTTATCAAGAGAAGGGCTTCCAGTTTGTCGGAGAAGCGCCAAGAATGGGCGCTGGTGGTCACATGGTGGCGTTTATTCATCCGAAAAGCACGGGCGGAGTCTTGATCGAGCTGGCTCAACATTGAGCTTGGTGAATGACAGGAAACGCCGCGCCATGAACAAGTCTCCAAAAAGTCCCTTCGCGCTTTTCTAAACATGCTGCTACGTTAAAGAGTACGAGTTCGCTCGGAATTTCGGAGTTTAAGCATTGGATACGATTCAATTCAAGAATGGCACGGGGCCAGCCAAGGCGCAGCGTTGTGGATATTGCCATGATGACTTCGGGGTTGAGCTTGCCGCTTTCTGCCCCCTGTGTGACTCCCGTCTGCACCTGGATTGCCTCGCCGAACTCCAACGCTGCCCAACTTTGGGCTGCTCCGCTGAATTCAAGCGCTCCGATGCCCTACCCCCGGTGACAGAGGAGACGAGGGCTAGACGGCAGAGGTTCTTAGAGTTAAGGGCTCGTGAACTCCACGTTGCGCCGTCCTTGATTCGCCGCGATGGTTCAGAAACGGGCATGACTCTCGGCCAGCATCTTCAAGAGTTTCCCGCCGATTTTACGGGAGTTGAGTTCCCCGGAATCGATCTTCGCCGTTATGAGCTGGAGGGTGGCGTTTTTGTCGAGGCCTGGATGAAAGACGGCAACTTCAGTGGGGCTCGAATGCCTCGTAGTCAGTTCCAAGGCGCCCACCTCGAATCGACCGATTTCCGTCATGCGCTGGTCG
>JARGOJ010000595.1 GCA_029210225.1 Planctomycetota bacterium | reverse complement strand
ATCCTCCGTGAAATTAATCCTCCCGGAGGTATGGGTTACATCGCCAGAACCGCAGGGGTCGGCCGCTCAAAGAACGAAATCGCTCGTGATATCGACTACCTGCTCAAGCTCTGGAAGGCGATCCTCGATCGCGTTCGTGTCGAACAATCACCCGCCACTCTCTACAAAGAGAGTGACCTCATGATTCGCTCGATCCGGGACGTCCTCAATGACACCTTTGATGAACTCATCATCGATGACTATGACGTCTATCAAAGAGCTTGCGAGTTCCTCAAGGCCATCATGCCCGAGTTCCGGACCAAGGTTCGTTACTACCCTGGCCCCTTGCCCCTCTTTCACAAATATGAACTCGAAGGGCAAATTGAGCAGCTTCAAACAAAAGAAGTCAATCTCAAGAGCGGCGGATCCATCGTCATCGAACAAACCGAAGCGATGGTCTCTATCGACGTCAACTCCGGTAAATACAAAGAGCGCACCAGCCTCGAAGAAACCGCCTATCGCACTAATCTCGAAGCGACCGAAGAGATCGTTCGTCAGCTGAAGCTTCGCGACCTCGGTGGCCTCGTTGTTTGCGACTTCATCGACATGATGGACCAAAAACATCGCAACGGTCTCGAACGCTCTTTCAGAGAAGCCCTCAGAGACGACCGAGCGCGTATTCGCGTCGGACGCATGTCCCGCTTCTCGTTGATCGAATTGACTCGCCAGCGGCAGCGTGAGAGCCTCAAACGCTCGACTTATAAGAAGTGCCCATACTGCGCCGGATCAGGCTACGTGAAGATGGTCGAGAGCGTCGTCCTCGAATTGATTCGCTCGATTCGCAACAAGCTCGCCGCCGGTAAGACTCACAAGCTGGAAATCATCGCCCACCCCGAGGTGAGCAACTACTTCCATCACAAGAAGAAGAAGCTGGTCCGCGACTGGGAAAAACGCTTCAAGACCAATATCCACATTCGCAGCGCACGCTACTATCGCGTCGACGAATACCGCTTCATTTAAGCGCTAACAACAGAATGCTGATCTAAGGAGACTCTCCAGGCCAAGCGCCAGGATCGTCTCCTTCTTTCGTTTTTCCAGCTAATCCAAGGGAGACAACGAATCCCCGGGCGGGCATGCCGGGGAAGCGAAGGCCGATTTATCGGGCTTTGAAGGGGATGAGGATACTCAAAGCGCTCACGCCGTAAGAGCCGTCTTCGACTCGATCACCCCCACCAAAGGGAGAGTAAGTGTTTATAAGGGCTAGAAAGATATGAGTGAGAGCGAGCGAAGGCCGCATTAGGCGGACCACCTAAGCTCCCCGAATAAATAGCTGCCCTGTATTAGCGAAGGGAGGAGCGGTGCACGAGCGAAGCGAGTTGCCAGCCCTGAGCGCGGGTTAAGGGGAATCGGGGATAGGGGGCGAAGCCTCCTAATGTCCCCGAATAAATAGCTGTCTCACTTTCTCTATGCGCGATTCAACCCGCTTCTTCCTAATCTCCGTTATTCCGTTATTCCGCGCTGATAGAGAAGTTTCTGTCTATGTGTTCTTGGAGCCCGATGCGCCAGAGTTTTTTGTTGGACGCTTCTTGGACGATGAGGATGTTGAATAAACGGACTCTTTTGGGACCTCCTGGAATCTTGTCTTCAAGGATCCACAAGTATTCAGTGGGCTCTTCTTTTTCATCATCGTAAGGACTGATCGTCAGGGTCTCTCCGCTGCTGATGATGTCGCGAACTTTGATGTCGGTCTCCGGAAAGGTGAGGTTTGGTACTCCAACGCGCCATTTGAGGTAGCTGTTGTTTTCACGAGTTTTCTCGCTTAGGAGATCGTAGGTCTGATCCCAACATTCACTATTGACATGATGGACGAAGTTCTCCACGACAAATTCGGGCTGGCTCTCTGTTTCATGGGGTGGCTTGGGGCATGAGGAGCAGCAGCCGCTGGTGAAAGCGGTGAAGAGGAGAAGCGCGAAGAAGAGTTTTTGCATCCGAGCAATTTCCATTTCAGGTCGAAAATTAAATGGTTTTGAGATTTTTAGGATGCCCCCATTCTAAGAACTGTTCGCAAACATCGCTCTGATAAGCTGTAATCTTCGAGACGGTAAGGAGTTGCAAACTTGACCGGCCCCTTGTGACCGTGCTAGCATTTCTAATGCATGAGAGGGAATGTTGGGGACTTGTACCTGGCAACCTTTGAGATACGAATGTATCGTGACAATGCAGGCTGAATCTTCAAATTGGAGATTCAGTTCAAGCCTTCTGCACAAATTTGAAATAGGAGACCGCCCGTGGCAAAACGACTTGGTGAAATCCTTGTCGAGTTAGGCGTCGTCACTCCGGGAGAAGTGGACGAAGCCCTCGAAACGCAGAAGGGACAAGAAAGTCGCAAGAGGAAGAGACTTGGCGAGATCCTCGTCAAGAATAAGTGCTGTGGCCCTGAAGAGGTGGCCAAAGCCGTCGCGCACCAATGCGGCAAAAAGTATTGCAACCTAGCTAAACTCGAAGTTGATGAGGCTGTGATTGACTTGGTCGCCAAGGAAGTCGCTGTTCAACATACGATCGTGCCTTTGAAAAAGGGTCGACGGCACCTCATGGTTGCGAGCTCCGTGCCTTTGGATTTCATGGTCCTCGAAGATATGCGATTCGTCGTTGGCTTCGATCTAGACTATGTCATCGCCTCCAAAGACGCCATTAATGACGCCATCTCCAAGTATTACGGTGAAATGAATCTCGATGATCAGTTCACCGAAATGACGGGTATGGACATTCAGATTGGCCGTGGTTTCGAAGACCTCGAAGCCGGCGGCGATGAAGAAGAAGCGCCGATTATTAAATTGGTGAACCAGATCATCGCCAACGGTGTGAATAAGCGCGCAAGCGACATTCACGTCGAACCAATGGAGCGCGTTGTTCGCATCCGCTATCGCATAGACGGTGAGTGTATCGAGCAGGAGCCTCTGCCCAAGAAGCTTCAAGGTTCGATCATTTCTCGTCTCAAGATTATGGCGAAGATGCGGCCTGAAGAGAAACGTGTTCCTCAGGACGGCAACATTAAGATGCACCTCGCCGGCCGTGAGATCGACTTCCGCGTGAACGCCCTCCCAGCGAGTCACGGTGAATCGGTCGTGCTGCGGATTCTCGATAAGGAGAAGGCGCTGGTCGACTTGGAAGACCTCGGATTGCACCGAACGGACTTCCAAAAATTCGAGTCGATCATCAAGCGCCCGAACGGGGTCTTTTTGGTGACCGGCCCAACGGGTTCTGGTAAGACAACCACGCTCTATGGAGCGTTGAAGCGTCTGAATACCTCCGATATTAAAATTATTACCGCAGAAAACCCTGTGGAATATAGCCTCACGGGAATCAACCAAGCCCAGGTCAACCACGACATTGGCTTCACCTTCGCTCGTATTCTTAAGGCGATGCTTCGTCAGGCCCCCAATATCATTCTCGTGGGAGAGATTCGAGACGAAGAGACGGCGAACACCGCGATTGAAGCGGCGCTCACCGGACACTTGGTGTTCTCGACCCTTCACACCAATAGCGCGCCAGGATCGATTTCACGTTTGACCGATATGAACGTGAAGCCTTTCCTCGTTGCGAGTGCTGTGCTTGCGATTCTTGCTCAGCGATTGGTGCGTCGCCTCTGTAAGCACTGTCGCCTAGCCGTCGATCCAGATCCCGAAATGGTCAGGGCCGTAGGCATCCGTATTGAGCAGCTCCGTGGTCGTAAGACCTACAATCATAATGGCTGCTCTAAGTGTGATAACAAAGGTTACCGTGGTCGTGCGGGGGTCTATGAGCTGATGGAGATGACTCCAACTCTTCGGGAGCTCACCTTCAAAGGTGTGCCCACCGACGAACTTGCCAGGGCCGCTGTTTCTGGAGGAATGAGTACGCTCCAGATGGACGGAGTGCGCAAGGTTGTCCAAGGTTTGACGACCTTCGACGAGGTCCTGAGTATTACTCACCGCGCCGACACTACTTACGCTTAAACATAGACCAGTCTGATTTAGAAGCGCCATCTATTCGTTTTGAAGAATGAACTAGTCATCCCTGCGAGGTTAAATGCAAATCGATAAACTGCTCGACCTATGTGTCGCCAAAGGAGCCTCTGACTTGCACCTGGCTGTGGGTTCGCCCCCAGTCGTTCGCCTCCATGGCAAACTTCGCGGACTGAACACTCCCCCCATGACCCCCGAAGACACCCTGGCCCTGATGAAATCCATCACCAGCGAACGGTGTCAGCAAGAACTCGCCGAAGGCGGTAGTACTGACTTCGGTTTCAGTTTTGGGGAGAAGGCGCGTTTTCGCGTCTCAGTCTTCAAGCAAAAAGGCGTGACCGGAATGGTCCTTCGTCAGATCAGCAACACCATGCTCGATCTCGACGATATCGGTATTCCCGAACAAATCCGCACTTTGCTCTATAAGCCCCGCGGAATGTTCCTGGTGACGGGACCAACAGGATCGGGTAAGTCCACAACCTTGGCGTCGATGATCAACTTCATCAACGCCGAGATGGACCACCACATCATCACTGTTGAAGACCCCATCGAGTTTTATCACCAGCACAAGAAGTCTCTTGTGACTCAACGTGAAGTCGGTGTTGACGTCTCCTCCTTCGAAGAAGCCCTCCGTCGCGCCCTTCGCCAAGACCCGGACGTCATCCTGGTGGGTGAGATGCGTGACCTCGAGACCATCGGCGCCGCTGTCACCGCTGCGGAAACAGGACACTTGGTCTTCGGCACGCTCCACACTATGGGCGCCGCTGAGACTATCAACCGGCTTGTCGACGTCTTTCCTACAAACCAACAAAGTCAAATTCGAGCCCAGCTCGCCCAGTCGATTCTTTGCGTGATATCCCAGGCCCTCTTACCCAAGGCCGAAGGAAGTGGTCGTGTTTGCGCCTTCGAAATTATGGTCGCAACTCCGCCCATTTGTCACCTTATTCGCGAAAATAAGATCTTCCGTATTCCGTCCGAAATCCAAACTGGAGCCCGGCACGGAATGACTCTCCTCGATGAATCCTTGTTCAAACTCTTCAAATCTAAGAAGATTCGATATCAAGATATGATCGAGAAGGCAGTCAACGCTCAAGACATTATCCAACGCATCAAAGAAGCAGGCGGTGGGTCAGCAGGTAGAAAGCGTTAAACATGGCAACCATCATTGACATTCTCATAGATATGGACCTCATATCTGAGGAAGATGTTGAAGAAGCAGATCAGTATTGCGCCAAAAACGGTGGGGAACCTCACGACGCGTTGTTAAGCCTTAACTACGTGACGGAAGAGGACATCCTCTTCGCCATTGGTTCGCAAACCGGCATGGACGTGATCGACCTCGACAACGAGGAGATCTCGCCCGAAGTCGTCGATCAAGTCCCCAAGAACATCGCGTTCGTCCACCGGGTCATGCCCGTCGCGGAGGAAGATGGTGTCGTCATCATCGCCCTCAGCGACCCAATGAACGCCGCCGTTCTCGACGACCTCAGCTTCATGCTGAACAAGGAAATCCGCGGCGCGATTTCATCCCCCGATTCCATCGACGCCGCCATCGAAAAGTATTACGGCGCCGCCGAAGATCAGACCATGGACGATGCTCTCAGTGAGCTCGGTATCGACGTCGACAACATGGCTGTCGTTGAAGAAGGCGGCGGTCAAGACCTCGAAAATATCGAAAGCGCGTCCCAATCCGCCCCCGTCGTCAAGCTTCTCAACCTCATCCTCCTCCAAGCCATTAAGGACAAGGCGGCGGATATTCATCTTGAACCCTTCGAGAAGGAGTTCAAGGTCCGTCAGCGCATCGACGGTGTGCTCTATGAGATTATGAAGCCCCCCGTCCACCTGGCCCCAGCGCTCGCTTCTCGCGTCAAGGTTATGGCCGGCCTCGATATCTCCGAACGTCGGCTTCCTCAAGCTGGTCGTATCGAGTTGAAGGTGGGTGGCCGCCCCGTTGATATTCGCGTCTCGA
>JARGOJ010000594.1 GCA_029210225.1 Planctomycetota bacterium | reverse complement strand
ACACGCATGCCTCACCTCGTGAAGGCCGACAAAGAACGCGGCGTCGCCCTGGTTATTTGCTTGCTGGTATTGTTGATCTTGTTTGTTATTGCTGTTCAACTGAGTTACAGCGTCTCCATTGAAGAGCGAATCGCAAGCAATTCAAGCAGCGACGACAACCTCGAATTGGTCGCTCGGGGCGCGTTTTATCACATTAACGCCCAATTTATTGCTCACGACGCTGGCGAGATTCTCGTTGGCGAATTTGAACTCAAGGGCACCGGCACCCTCGCCGGACCCACAAACCGAATCCAGCCTTAAATTTGGCTCGGCGGGCGAAGCCAACGACGACAGCGGATCCTTTGGTGGTTTTGCCGACAATGCGAACAACAACAGCGCTAACGCCAACGTTTCCGTCACCTACAAGGTCGTTGACTTAGAGAGCCGCTTCAACCTCAATTGGCTCATGTGCGAAAATGAAGCCTTCAAAAAACACGCCGAAAGCTCCCTCAAGCGACTGATTAAGCGCCTGGGTCACCCCGACGAGTTTTATGACGCATTAATAACCTTCGTGACCGGGGAAGGCGAGACTGAAGACCCCAACGCCGCAAGCAGCAGCACCGACACCCCGAGCGTCAACGACACTCCGGCGGCTGCTGTCGGGGAAGACGCGCTGCAACCCATCCCCCCCAGACAACTGCTCTCGCTTGATGAGCTCTGGGATATTGAATTCGACGGAATCGAAGAAATCCTCACGGCCACGGACGAAGCCGGAGCCGAAGTGGAAGGCAAGAAGCCACTGCTTGATTACCTCACCGTCTGGAACACCGCCGCCATTAACTTCAACACCGCCGATCCAGAGATCCTCGTTTGCTGGTGGCCCGACAAAGATAAGAAGAAGACCAATCCACAGAAGTTTAATGACGCCACTCGAATCAAAGCGACGAAAGAAGTCATCTTGGCCCGTCTTCACCTTGAAGGCGACGAGAACTTTGACGTAGCAGAAGAAGAAACAGTGACGGACCCCAACGCCAACACAGAGACCGAGACCGATACAGAAAACACCGATGAGAACCAAACAAGCGCCGAAGGCGAGAGCGAAGCGAGCGAATGGGTCGGCAAGGGTCCCCTGAAGAGCCACACCGACATCGCGAAGCTTGGCACCCTCAAGTTCATTTACAGTGAGCAATCAGGTAAAGGCCCAGCCAAAGCACGAGGCGCCGCTGCTGGCGCAACAACTGGAAGCACCGGGGAGCTCTCCCCTGGCGCTGCGACCCTCAAAAATTGGTATGACGCCGTCACTTTCAAAAGCCGGCTCTACAAAATTACTGTGACCGCCACCCAAGGATCAAACCCCGCGAAGATCTTTGAGGCGATTATTTTCCGTGGCCAAAGCGACGCTGAAGCCGGCCCCATTGTTGAGAGTCAGGTCCTTCAATGGCGAGAAGTCAGTCAGTAAGACTCAGGAATTAGAGGAAAAGTAAAAGATCATGAATACTTCAATACTCAGAGTCTTAATCGTTGGTGTCAACTTCTCACTCATCGGCGCCAACTGCTGGATGGGCTACGGGATCTCGGGCATCGATGCCCCCAAACTCTTCAAAGGCAAAGTCGCCTTCCGCCCCGTCGACGTGCCCAAAAAAGAAATCGTCCCCGATCTCGACGTCCGGGAATACCAAATCAAAAACGCCGCCATCGAGCGCCGCAGCGAAGTCAGCTTCGCGCCGATTTGGAAGACCTTTCGCAAAGCCATTCCCGTAAAGAAGGATCCGAAACCAAAGCCGGGACCCGTCAAGCCTCCCCCTCCAAGGCCGGTTGGGCCTGGTGTTGTCACTGCACGATACAAACTCGTCGGAGTAACTATCAACAAGCAGGACCCCAAGCGATCAACCATCTTTATGAAACGAAAATCCGGCGGCAATCGCATCCTCGTGAAGGTCGGCGAAGGCATCCCCGAAACCCCCTTCACCTTGTCCGCTCTCGCAGTCGCAACAGAGACCAGTATCAAAGCGACCCTACGGGACAAAACCGGTAAGACATCAGACATCACTATGAAGCGTGGAGAGAAGAAGTAAGCGTCCTCCAGCTCCCTCCCCTCCCGCTTTAGACCTTGTGATAGGAATTCAATTATGGCCACCTCCGTAGGAATACAAATCGACGCCCACGCCATTAAGGCCGTCGTGCTCACAGGCAGTGAAAGCTCTGCCAAGGTGAAGCAATTCGTCGTCGAAAAACTCGACGGCAGCCAGGGACCAGACGGCGACATCGTCTCCGTGCTCCAGAGCTTCTTCACCAAGCACAAGATTCCAAGCTCAAACGTCAGCGTCTCAGTCCGCGCCCTCGACTGCGTCCTACGCGACTGCTCGGTGCCCTTCACAAAAGAAGCTCAAATTCAGCAAATGATTAAGTTCCAGGCTGAGAGCTACCTGCACTCCGTCTCAATCGACGACTTAATCATTCAATACAGCAAATACGCCGAGCTCGAAAACGAATCCCGACTTCTCCTCGCCGGCATCAAAAAAGGCTTCGTTGAACGTCGCCTTGGGCTCCTTCAAGAAGTTGGCGTCGACCCCGTCTCTGTTGACCTGGACGTCGCCGCTTTGGCCAACGCCTATCTCTCCGCTGGAGTCACTCGTGAGCATAAGCTCGTCGTCGTCGTGGACATCGAAGCCAACAACCTCCGAATCGCGATTATTGAAAACGGCAAGCTCCGCACCGCCCGCTCTATCCGCAAACGCTTTGGCGAACGGGCTCAAAAAGCCCAGGACGATACTGGTGGCAGCGCTCGCCTCCCCGTCGTGATCCTCGACGAGGGCGACGACGAAGACAGCTTCACACTCGAAGATTCAAACATTACGTCCATGGAGCGCGAGAGCTATCTCTCTGGGGTCTTCCGCGAAGTCGATAAGACCGTCGCGCTTTGTAACAGTGACGAAGTCGTCGACTTTATGTGCCTCACCGGGGCCTCTTGTTCCCTCCCCGGTATCGAGGATATGTTCGAGGATTTCTTTGAGGTTGAAGTCCGCAAGGTCGACCTCGCGAAGATCTATCCGACACCAAAAACTCAGGCTGCGGATCTATCCTTGCTCGGCGCGGTGCCCCTCGGGCTGGCTCTCAAGGGTCTTGGCGTCGATAATTTGGGCATGGACTTCCGTCAGGAAGAGTTCATCTTTCAGGGCCGCTTCGAGAAGCTTAAGAAGGGTATGGCATGCTCTCTCTGCCTGCTCTTCGTCATGTGCTTCCTCTACGCCTTTGGTCTCAAGCAAGAGCTGCGCGTCAAAAAGCAGCGCTTAGCGGGAGTCAAACTCATGCAGGAGCACGTCTACACCGTGCTCTTCCCGGTCACAGACGACCCCTTAGGAGAGCAGGTTCACAAAGAGCCGCTTGTTCGGAACAACTGGTTCCTCGCGACGACCAAAGAATACGATCGCCTAGCGGGTCTCTTTGGAAACACTCTGACGAAGAAGGCCGTGAATGAAAGCGGGATCGATATTCTTCGTGAGTTTGCGCGCTTCAAAGACAAATGCAAACACGATATCCAAATCACAAACGCCCGTATCGGGCAGGATGTGAGCCGTCTTCACTGCATTACAAGCACCCGAAACACATACATCTTCCTACTCCGAGAGCTTGAAGCCTCGACCATGTTCAAATCGAAATATGAGCGCCTCACCGCAAAGGACGGCCGCTTTGAATTCGATATTGTCTTGAAGCTCAACGTCAAAAAGGAAACGAACTAAACATGTCTAAAGACAACGACGAATTCGACGTTCTGACTTTCTTTATCATCGTCATGGTCGTCCTGACTGTGATCGTTGGACTCTTTGCGTTCATGCTCAAGAAGCGTGTTGATGCCGAGTCAAAGAAGATCACCAAAGAAATCCGCAACCTAACAAGCATCCGCGAGTTGGCCAGCGAGAAGAAGTTCAAAGACTGGATCCAACGAGAGCGCGAGGGAAAATCCGAGGGCGGCTCAGGAACAGAGTTTAGCGCCCGTTTAGAGAAGTCTGCTCGGCTTTATGGCGTCCGCGTGGATCGTCAGGACTCAAAGCCTGTCGTCCCCGGGAATGGCTTCCTAGAGCTTCCGTTTAACTTGACAATAAAACAGACGGATCTACAGCCGCTCATTCGGTTCCTGTTTGATGTCGAGGAGAAGTGGACTGGCTCAAAAGTCAAAACCATACAGCTGACCTGGCGCCCGAAGACAAAGAAGTGGAGCTGCGATACCACGGTCTCGATCTTCAAGACGAATATCGACGACAAGTAACGCCCGTTCCTTTTGCAAAGAGGCTATGCAAATCCATCTTTCCTGGCCCGAAGCGTGAATCTCAAGTGCTCCGGAGTTACACTCGATTCATCGGCCACATTGTCACAGTGAAAAAGCTCCATGAAAAGCCAACCTGTTGAGACCTTGGTTCCAGATGTCGTCCGCGTCTCCGCTGGACACATTTATCAATTCATTTCGAGCCAAACCTACTCCCAAAGCGAAGACCTTCATTTCTTCAGTACTCAGTTGGCCCAGATCCATCGTGGCTCTATCAATCCGAACTTCGTCACTCGATTTACGACGGTCCTCAGCCACTTATCTCAAGCCCCACTGGTCACGCAAAATCAATTGTTGAATCAGCACTTTCGTGTGCTTAAGCGACACCTATCCAGCGCGATCAACACCACCGTTCACATTGGCCAAGGCAGCCGACAAGATCTTCGATCGTATTCAACGGCTGATCCCATGACAAGCTCAGTTGCGCCCCATGCAAATTCTCACTCGTCGATCCAAGCTGAGGACTCCGAGTTGATGCTCGGGAAATATCGAGTGCTAGAGAAGGTGGGTGAAGGTGGGAATGGTGTTGTTTACCTCGGGATCAATCCAATCAGCCAACAACGAGTTGCGCTGAAGTGTCTGTTGAACCTGCAAAGCCAAGAATTAATCGAAGCGGTTCGGGACGAAGCCCGGGTTGCTGCTCGCATCAACCATCCGAACTGCGTCAAGGTCCGCGACATGGTCGTTGATGAGAGTCGAGGCTCACCGGTCATCGTCAGCGACTTCATCGATGGCTTGAATGGTCGGGACTTCCTTGGGCATTCGGTTCTCCACAAGTTCGAGGATCATGTTTTACCGCCGCGAGCGGCCCTGCTCATGTTTGAACAAATGGTCAAGGGAGTCCGAGCAGCGCACAAGACTGGGATTGTTCACCGAGATATTAAGCCGGAGAACTTCTTAGTCACCAAAGAAACCATTCACGCGTTAACAGCATTACCGAACAACACAGATCTCTCAGAGTCAGTCGTTCAAACGATTGAGAAGCTCCGCGATGAGGCTTGGGTGCTTCTCAGCGACTGGGGTTTAGCGCTTGAAAAGAAGGGGCTCTCTCTCACGACATCCAAAACATTCAACCTTGGAACAATCCCTCTTAGTAAACAAGGAGGAACCCTTGTCTACATGCCCCTTGAGCAAATCGAAGGGTCAAATATCGGGCGCAAGTCCGACGTTTTTGCCTTGGGCTTGGTTCTTTATGAGTTGCTCACCGGAGCCAGCGCGCTAGAGGCGCGGAGCTTCGCTGAGGGTGTTTCAAACGATCCGAATATGACAGCCCAGGCTTTTTTGGTTGCGGTGGCGAGCGCGAGAGCGCGTTGCTCCATCGACCCGTCCAAGGACCCTCACCTAAAGCGTTTGCTCGGGCACAAAGAGCTGATGAAGTTACTGCAAGCCATGACAGCCCGAGATCGCAATGATCGCCTCTCGTCCTCAGGCCTGGAAGCAGCGATTCAAGATTTGCTCGCCGGTAAGAAACCCAAGCTCGGAGCGACCCGCACCGGTCGCTTAAGCAAGCAAATGGAGAGAGGAGGAAGTGAGGAAGCAGAAGGGAGCCAAGCCATTCTCTTCCTCCAAGGATTGGCGATTGGCCTCGTCGTATTGCTGGTCACTGTGCTCGGCTACGCGATGTTCTCCAAATCGAAGGACCGCCCTGTTAAC
>JARGOJ010000593.1 GCA_029210225.1 Planctomycetota bacterium | reverse complement strand
TAAGGCGTTAGCAATTGTTTGCTGGCGAGCCAGACGATAGGCCATTGGAGCCACCTGGCGAAGAGTATCGAAAGGCATAACCGTCGAAGTTTGCAGAGTCGACCGAGGACCTTGAATCACGTGCACAAGATTGCTTGCGATCAGTGTCTGCAGTGTGCGTCCTTGAAGAATGGGAGCTTGTTGGAATACGGTGCGGCTGTATGGAAAACGAACACCGTCAACGATCACTCTAGTTGCTCTAATTTCGCCCGGTTCATTGTTAAAGAACTGTCCAGCGAGGGCGATGTCTGTAATTGTCTCAAAGTTGAGGTTACCAGCAATGCCGATACCGCCGACGTGAGCTCCTTGCCTGAAGAGGGGAAGAGCTCCTGCGACGTCAGGGGCGCCTGGGGCGGAGAGGTTTACGATTCCCGCGACGCCGCCGCCTGCCTTATTGCCGCCAACACCAACACTTCCGGTTCCGGCTGTAACGGATGGGTGAGGACCGGCAAAAGGGGCGTCGACAACTTCGTTGGAGTTGTTCATGAGAGTTCTAATTCCCATGCCCATGGCTGTACGAGTGACGTCGTCTCTTGTGTCAAAGCGACTCAGTGTAATGATGTCGCTCGATTGGAAGCTCGACATTTCCACACCAAAGAGAGGACCCACGTCCTCGTTCTTGGTTCCAGGAGGATAGTTCTCCTGAATAATGAAGAAGGCCGTTTCACCAGAGAAGGCTTCCCCTTCACTACTAAAGAAGGAGCCAGTCAAAGCTCTCGATCCGGATTGATTGATGACCCCGAGATTGGCCGAACTGGCCTGGCTTTGAAGGGATTGACTGGTCGCTTGATTGACTGTCGCACCCTGAAAGAGAATTCGTCCTTCACGGTCAGTGATCGTGATCGCGACGCTTTCATTCGGGTTAAAAAACTGAGCGGCTTCAATGGCCTGAGTGGCGATCGTCGCAACCTCTTGAGCTGTTAGACCCTTGGTGTCAGAGACCCGGATTGTCAGGTCGTCAGTGCGACGTCCCTCACAGTGGGTCAGGCCGGTCATTATTGATAGGCAGGCCAAGATGGCGATCGGTCCTGCGATCATCCGTTTACGAAGCATGGAAGACTTCCTCTCCTCAAATTTCTTTTCGACCGCGTCTGCGGCTTTCTGTAAGACCTTCTGAAACCGCCCCATTCCAACAAGTCTTACAGAGTGCTGGGTGCATAGGATCGGGTGAACAGACCCTAAGGGGCTTTCATAATCGCTGAAATAATATCAATATCTCCAGAACCGCGACAACTCAAAATAGACAAAGCCTTTGACAAGTTTTTCCTCAAGAGCGACTCTCAGCGAAGGGGAATCGTCTAAAAAGCCACTTGTCTGGGGCGTCTCGGTCCCTGACAATTATCGGTAACTTTTCTTCATCACCTTTAAGTCTGGAAATTTCTCATGCGCTCTAGCCTCAGAGACCTACTCCAAAATCTTGAAAAGAAGATGGACTCAGCCACAAACCGACTCGATAAACTCGGCCAGAAACTTGGGCACGGGTTGGAAACTATCTCCGACCATATCGATGAAAAAATCAATCAGCAAGAACAGAACTTGCTCGACCGATTTGAGAAACTTGACGACAACTCCGACGATCCCCTGGTATAGACCTTAGATCATCGGGAAGCCAACGGCGAAGCCTCGTTTACTCTTCGTTGTCGTCTTCGAACTCAGCTCGAAGTTGGCGAAGCTCCAAAATGACCGCTTTCAACAAGCGGTTTGTGCGTCGATTCTCCTCTAGAAGAGTTTCAACAAGCTCTTTAGACGCAGATGTCGTATCGGCCACATCATCTCCCTTGCTATTCGAGGACCCTAAAGAACTCGGTGCGGACGGCGCTACAGAAGGCGCTGGACCACTTGGTGTCGGCGCAGCCGGTGCTGGAGCAGCCGCTTTGGCTTCTTCCTCGACTTTTGGAGCCGGCGCTGGAGCGGGCTTCGTCGCCGACCCAGTTCCCTCGACTTCTTTTAGAGCGTCGTCGAGTGAATTCACGATCGGAAAAAAGGAATCCAAACCCAACATTTTTATGATGACTTTGACCTTTGGCGGCAGCGCAAAAAGCACCATGCCACCACCGCGCTCGGTGAATTGATCGGCGTACTTGACCAAACTTCCAAGCCCCGTCGAATTGACGTACTTGATTCCCCTCATATCAACGAGGAACCATCGAGTTCCATTCTCATAGAGATCGTCGACGAAGTCGGTCAGTTGCGTTATGCTCGCGGCGTCAATCGCGCCCGTAAGCTCGACCTTTTTGACACCTTCGGCATTCTCTACGTCAGAAGGTTTGATGTTGAGATCACCCAAAGGACTCTCCTTTTTCCGTGACCCTTAACAGAGCCAATCCTTTATGTCACGAGCAGCGGAGCATACTAAAAAGAACACTTCTTCTGGAAGCGTCCCTTAAATTTTCGTTAAAGACATTGAGAAAGTAGAAAGACCATTCCTCCTATGAATCCTGTTCCCTTTCTGGATTTACGCGGCCAATACAAGAAATTAAAAGACGAGATCCGACCCGTCGTCGACGAAGTGCTCGACTCGCAAATTTGTATCGGCGGTCCTCAATTAACAAATTTCGAAAAAGAAGTACGCGATCACACACAGTCTATGCACGCCGTGGGGTGCTCTAATGGCAGCGATGCTCTCCTACTTGCTCTCAAGGCCCTAGATATAGGACCTGGAGACGAAGTGATCGCTCCGTCCTTCACCTTCTTTGCGACCGCTGGCGCCATCCGTCTCGCCGGTGCAAAGCCCGTGTTCGCTGAGATTGATGAAGAAACCTTCAACATCGACGTCACCAAACTTGAGGCCTTGATCACGGACAAGACCAAGGCGATCATCCCCGTCGACCTCTTTGGCCAAGCCGCAAACATGACCGTCGTGAACGAAATCGCTAAGAAACATGGCCTGAAGGTCATTGAAGATTCTGCGCAAGCGATCGGCGCTGAACACAAAGAAAGACGTGTTGGCTCCATGGCCGACATCACAACCTTCTCTTTCTACCCCACCAAAAATTTGGGGGCCTGTGGTGAGGGAGGACTCATCACTATGAATGATGAGGCGCTCGCCACGAAGGTGACTCAACTTCGGAATCACGGCCAGAGCGGTGTTTATGAGCACGCCTATATAGGGATGAATGGCCGACTTCCCTCCCTTCAAGCGGCGATCTTAAGGATCAAGCTGAAGCACCTCGACGACTGGACCGCCGTCCGCAACGCTCACGCAACCCAGTATCGCGGCCTCCTCGGTGATGTTGAAGGCCTGGTCTTGCCCAAGCTTGCCGCTGAGACCACCCGTCACGTCTATAACCAGTTCGTCGTTCGTGTGCCGAACCGAGACAATGTTCGGAAAGCCCTCTCTGAGCAAGGCATCGGATCAGGGGTCTATTATCCGCTACCCTTGCATCTCCAACCATGCTTCGCTGACCTCGGATACAAGAAGGGTGATTTACCCCTCTCTGAGAAAGCCTGCTCTGAGGTCCTCGCATTGCCCTGCTATCCCGAATTGCAAAGCGCCCAAGTGGAGCAGGTCGCCGCCGCTTTGAGGACCCTCGTAGAAAAAGGTGCTTAGTCTGTAAATCAGGCAAAAGTCTGGGGCGTTTTTTTTCGATACCAAGGAGGTTGAAGCGAGGTCGGCTATGAAGGAGATTTGCCATCGGTGTCATGCTTCTGAGAGCATTCCCACTTTCCAGTTCGTGAAGTTCGACGGATCTGTGAATTACTTATGTGGGGATTGTTGGGAGTTGTTCCGCCGATGGTTTTTTCACGCCGAGAACATCGAAAAAGATGATGAGAAAAGCTGAGTAAGCCCGAGGAAAGCCAGGAATGCCCGAACGTGAAGACTCAAATGACCTTGCCGCGAAGCCTGTTTCGATTTTTGATTGGAAAGGAGATGCGCGCTACCGTTGGAAGGATGACTGGGCAATAGAGTATGCTTGTGCCCCTGGATCGTCAGTATCCTCGAACTCAATTAATACGTCTCGGTGCGACTGAGAGCATAGGTCTCAAGACCTTTCTCCGCTTTGTTGTTCGCCGAGCGTGGTTCTAGGAAACTGTTCTAGTCATGAAAACTTAGAACTTTTTGGGACACGTTCATGAGCGACGAAGCTGCAAAAAAAGACAACGACGAGATGTCCATCTCGATCTTCGATACTACCTCTGGCCTTGTTGAAGAATACCTCAGCGATTTCGGTGATACCTTTTCGACCGTCGAAAAAGGTGTTTACTTCGCGAAGAAGGGCTCGACCCTCGTCGGTATTCACGTTGTCGAGTGGCGCAATGACGCCCTCGTCCACATCAGCGCCAATGTTGTGAAGAACGCGGACCTGACCGCGGAGCTTCTCAAAACCCTCCTCGAATGGAACTTCCGCAGCAGCTTTGGCTCCTTCGGCGTTTCTCCCGACGGAACCATCAACATGCGCCACACGCTGCTCGGTTCATCCCTCGAAAAAGAGCAGCTCATTCCAGCCGTTCTCGCGGTGGCCAGGAATGCCGATGACTGGGACGATAAGATCATCGATCTCGCCGGTGGTGAGACCGCTGTTGAGACCCTGAAAAAGCAAACCGATAAGCCGGAGGCTCCTGCTGAGCCAGAAGCTCCTGCTAAGCCCGCAGAAGACGCCTGATCTACAGACGTCCCTCGCGACTTCTTCGTCACAGCACTTCGATTGTATTTATTGAACCATTCACTCTCGTCTCTTTGAGTGTGAATGGTTTGATTTGAAGTGATCTCAAGTTAGAGTGCCGATCATGATTTACGCTTTCCTGCGGCTGCTCATCCGCTTCTTTCTGCGCATTTTCTATCGCGAAATCTCATTAGCCGGAGTCCCCGATCCCGGTGGACCCTTGGTCCTCGTCGCAAACCATCCCAACACCCTCATGGATGCTCTCCTTATCGCTTCGCGATACTCAAGGAAAGTCTCGATTATTGCCAAGGGATCGCTGTTCTCAAATCCGTTCTACTCTATGGTCTTCCGATCGGTGGGAGCCTTACCGGTCATGCGACGCCAAGAGCTAGGTCCTAAGGCCGATCCCGGTCAATCCAACGACGACACCTTCCTCGCCTGCTATGAAGAGCTCCAAAAGGGCGGGATCATTCTCATTTTTGGCGAAGGCACCAGCCACGCTGAACCTCGATTGATGCCCCTAAAAACAGGAGCGGCTCGCATCGCCCTCGGGGCGGAAGAGAAGTTTGGCCCCCTAGACGTTCATATTGTTCCTGTAGGGCTCACCTACGAAGCCCCTGAGCTCTTCGGCGAGCGTGTCAGACTTTGCTTTAGCGACCCCTTGCCCGTCTCCCCATTCTTGAAGAGAGCCGGGGATTCGAGAGAGGCCGCACGACAATTGACGCGATTGATAGAAGCCTGTCTAGAAAAAGCTGTGGTCCATTTAGAAGACCACGAATTCGAAGATGTATTGGTGACCGTGGACCGCTGGATCGGGCATCGCCTGGTGAATGAAGAACGCCATCGTCTCGATGCAACCCGCGCCATCGCCGACGCCCTAAATCACTTCCACGAGAAAGATCCGGCGCGAGTTGTTAAGTTTCAGGAAGCGCTCGGCGGCTATGACAAGTTCTTGATAGAGAACTCCCTAAGCGATGAGATGCTCGAAGAGCTTCCGCCTTTTCACCCAGGAAAGGTCCTCGCAGGATTTCTCATCTTCCCCTTTTGGATGTGGGGGGCGGTCAATCACTTTGTTCCCTATCAAGTGCCCAGGCTCTTGTGCGGCTTGCTAAAATTCGATCGCACCTACACCTCAACGATTAAGCTTCTCACAGGAATACTGTCATTCGTGGCGTGTTACGCGCTGCAGTCAGTGCTGGTGTTTTACTACCTCGGCAATTTCCTGGGGGGCATCTATCTCGGCACGCTCCCCGTCTTCGGAGTGGTCACCTTGTTGGCCCTTCAATACTACGACGCTTTCCAAAAGCGGCGAAAATTGCTCGAACAGCAACGT
>JARGOJ010000592.1 GCA_029210225.1 Planctomycetota bacterium | reverse complement strand
AGTCTTTCAAATTTTACTGCTGATTCTCACTATCCTCATGCTGTCCCGGGTGCCGGTGCCCCGTCCGGGTAAAGTAGGGATGCTGGCGCTTGTTCTCCTGGCGCTGGGGATGGCAAGCTTGTTTGTTCATAGCTCCCAGACGGGGCGAGCCTTAATGCATTTAGAGAAGCCACTTTGGGGGCTGTTTGAATGGTAGACATCGATCAGTTTGCTCCTGGGGAGGTCCCCTTCGAGCGCTGGAAATCTGTGGGGGAAGCCCCCTACTATGACGATCCTAAGTGGATTCCCCCCTTCGACTCCGATATTCGCAAAGACCTATCCTCCAAGCACTCCTTCCTAAAACACGGTCGCGTGAGGTTTTTTATCGGACGAGCGGGCCAGCGAGACGAAGCCCGAGTTATGGCGGCCTTCGACCAGCAAATGGAAACAGGGGTTGAAGGCGAAGTCGTTGGGACACTCGGCTTCTTTGAAATGGTCGGCCTTGAGTCGGCCTATGAAGTGCTTGAAGAAGCGCTGCGTTGGCTCAAAAGAGAGGGGGCGACGACGGTTTGGGGCCCGATGAATCGCTCTATCTGGCACGGCTATCGCTTCCGCACCCGAGGCTTTCACATCTCGCCGTTTTACGGAGAACCGTACAATCCTCCTGATTACCCGCGATTGTTTGAAGACTTTGGATTTCAATCAGTAAAGCAGTATCGAACTGTCGAACTTGAACCTGGAGAGGGTCTGAAAGAGCGTCTCAAGATTGATTTGAAGCTGCTAAAGAAATTGGAAGATCGGGGCTATCAATTTAGAAATTTAGAATTGGCGAACTTCGATAGTGAATTGAAGAAGATCCATTCGCTGATTATGGATTCTTACCAAGGCTTCTTCGGCTTTACGGCCATTGACTACGATGAATTCTACGAGCTCTATTCAGGTTTAAAGAGCTTTGTCGAAGACGGTCTGGTGATCACTGTTTTTGATAAGTCTGGAGACATGATTGGGGTGCTCTTTAGCATGCCCGACCTCTCCGAGGGAATTCGGGCCATGCAGGGGAAGAGCAACTGGCTTGGCAAGCTCCGTTATCTTTGGAATAAGAAAGACGCCGAGCGGGTCATTGTGCTCTTCGCCGGCTTGACCCGTCGGGCGATGCGCCTCGGAGTGCCCGCAGGTGTTGGGGCGTCCTTGCATACACGAATTTTAGAGCGAGGTTTTAAGCGAGTCTCCCACGCGCTTATGGCGGAGGGACTTGAGGACTTTTGGCAGCGCTGGGAGACCGATGCCCGGGGCGAGGACATCGTTGAATACAAACTCTACAGCTTCAATTTGAGAGAAGAATGAGTGAGACCAAGCAGCAGACAAAGCCACCCGCACGATCGACAGCGAGGCGCATCTTTCTTTATTTAGCAGAGATGTTTCCGCCGTGGATTAATGGCCCGATGGCGCTGGCCTCTTTTTATAGCTTCTATTTTCTCTGTCAGTGTCAGTGGACGGCGGCTGGTCCAATCATCGTGACTGGAAGCAGCTCCCTCGGGGCGCTGACAATTCTCTTCATTCTTTTGTTTCTTAGAGTCTGCGATGAATTAAAAGATTTCGAAGCGGACAAAGAGCTTTTCCCCGATCGTGCTGTGGCGAAGGGGGAGGTCTTAAAGTCGGATCTCTGGCTTTTATTTGGGCTCTGTCTAGTTCTCCTTCCGCTCTTTAATTTCGCCTTGGGCCTGGACGTTCTGCCGGTCTTTATCGCTGTTTATTTATACGCCCTGGCGATGTACAAGTGGTTCTTCCTCAAAGATCTCATCTCAAAGAACCTCATCCTCGCGGTCTTGACTCATAACCCAATTGTGCCCCTGCTCTCTTACTATATTTTTTGCATCGCTGAACGGGATGGCGTGCTGGTGTTCAGCTCCAGTGATTGGCAGCTTCTCGTGCCTTTGATCTTAGGCTTTTGGGGACCATCATTGGCTTGGGAGGTGAGCCGGAAAATCCGAGCGGCGGAGCAGGAAACGGAGTATGTCACTTACTCTAAGATTCTGGGGGCACGCCCGGCAGCGGCCTTAGTTCTATTGCTGTTGACGGGTTCGTTGGCTTGCTTTGCCTGGGTCTTGGCTGTCGATATCGAGCAGGGGTGGACCTATTCGCCTTGGATCTTCGGAGTTCTCGTGCTGGCCTACACTCTTGTTTTAGGGACTTACGGATTGTTCTTAGTGGACCCCAGTTCAGCTCGACAAAAGGGTTTACGGGGCAGCGCAGAGATATACATGTTGGCGGTTTATCTAGGTTTTACGGTGGGCTTGCCAGTGTCTCGAGGCTTGTCCTTTGAAGTGGGTTTTTAATTCATGACGAAGAGCGAGGCTTTTTGGGTGACCGGGGCGGATGCGCCGTCGGTCGCATTGGCTGGGGGAAAGGGCGCGTCCCTGGCAAAAATAGAGGGCGCGGGGCTGAGGGTTCCAGAGTGGTTTTGTGTCACCACTGAATTCTATTTAGAGCGTGTTTTTTCAAGCCTTGGACAGAGTTTAGAAGAGCAATTTTCTGAGCTTGATTTAAGCGATCCAGTGAATTGCGAGGCCGCGAGTGAAAAGGCGCGCCAGCTCATTATGGATTGGCAGTGGCCTGAAGAAGATAAGGCCAGTGTGCTTGAGCAATTTGATAGGCTCTTTGAGGCGACTGAATTTGTCTCTGTTCGTTCATCAGCACCGGTCGAGGACGCGGAGTCGGCGTCGTTCGCGGGGCAGTTTGACAGTTATCTCTTTGTTCGCCGGGAAGACTTATTGGATTCGATTAAGAAGTGCTGGGCGTCATTATTTTCCGAGCGCTCTTTGACCTATCGTAATTTCAAGGGAGTTCCTGTTTCCGGGGGGCTGATGGCGGTTTTGGTTCAGAGAATGGTGGACAGTGAGGTGGCGGGGGTTTTGTTTACTGTCGCTCCCGATGATCCCGAAACAACGCTTATGACTGCGGGCTTGGGGCTGGGTGAAGGGATAGTCAGTGATCAGGTCGAGGTTGATAGTTACCGTGTGAGTCGTGGAGACCAGACGATTGAGCGAGAGCTTGTTCTCAAAACCAGTCGGATTAAGCGCAAAGGAGACGAGGGGGGGACCTATCTAGAGGAGGGTCTCAGTGAGGCGGGAGCTGCGTTAACGGACAGTCAGATATTGGAGTTGGCTCGCCAGGGGAGGCTCTTGGAGGAGGCCTGGGAGCGCCCGGTTGATATGGAGTGGGGCCTTGATTCCGAGGGCACCTTGTTTGTTTTACAGGGGCGTCCAATTACGGATCGTGGGCAGACGACCTTCTTTGACAATTCGAATATTGTCGAGAGTTATCCTGGTTTGACATTGCCGTTGACCTTCTCCTGTGTGCGCGAATTTTACTCGATCTTATTTAGTCGGACAGGATTGGCGTTTGGAGTTCCAGAGCGCTTTGTTCGCGCTCGTCAACGTATGTATGACAGCTTGGTTGGTTTGGTTGAGGGGCGTGTCTATTACAACTTGCCGAATTGGTATGGGCTTTACACCTTGGTGCCTGGGTATGGCGGGCATACGCCGGCTTGGGAGCGCATGATTGGATTGAAAACATCCCAAGCACCAGTGCAGAAGACAGATCGTTGGACTCAGCTTCGTTATCTGCCGGTGATGCTCTGGATGATTGGCTGTGTGATATGGCGATTCATTCATTTGCGTCGAGATGTTGAGACGCTCTCGCAGATGGCTCAGGACACTTGTGGAGACTATGACGAGATCTTACCGGGACGTCATGACGCTCATGATTTGCTAGGGGATTATGAGATTCTCATTCGGGATGTTTGCCATCGATTTGAGACGACGGTGGTCAATGACTTCTTCGTGATGACTTTCTTTGACCAGTTGACGAAGTCGTTGGAGCGTCTTGGGGTCGAGGACCCTGGGGGCTTAGCGAACGATCTCTTATGCGGCAGCCGGGATATGGCGAGCGTCGAGCCGGTTCAAGCGTTGCTTGATTGGAGCGAGCGATTAGAAGAGGCTTCCCGACGGGTGATTGAAGAGCGAGAGACTGAGGACGCTTGGGCTGAGTTGTCGTCCGGGGGGGAGCATCGTGTCTTTCGGGAGCAGTTAAAAGAGTATCTCGTAGATTATGGGCATCGGCAGTTGGAGGAGCTGAAGCTTGAGACGCGGAGCTTGCGGAGCCATCCAGGGTTTTTGATTGGGACATTGCGGCAGTCATTAAAATCGGGATTGACGATGGGGCACTTTGATAAGAAGGACGAGCAGCGTCGTGGTGAGGCGGAGGATCAATTTAGAGCGGCTTTGAAGAAGCAGGGTTTTGTGGGGGCATGGTGGACTCGTTATGTTTTGGAGAAGTCGAGGCGCTGTGTTCGATATCGAGAGAATTTGCGGCTTGCGAGGGCGCGGGGTTTTGGGGTCTTGCGTTTACTGTTCGAGCGAATGGGAGTGGTGTTTGAGCGCGAGGGTGTCTTGCAAGCGGATCGGGACATCTTTTATCTGACCAAAGATGAAGTGATCGGTGTGATACTAGGGACTGTGGAGACGGCGAATATTAAGGGCTTGGTGGAGCTGCGCCGCAAAGATTATGAGCGCTTCGGAGAGACTGTAGAGGTTCAGGAGCGGGTGCTGGTGAGTGGTCTGGCGGGTTTAGCGCGTTGTGCGAAGTCGGTGCCAAGCTCGGCGAGGGCGTTGTCTGAGTTGTCTGGAACGGGGTGTAGCGCAGGTTTGGTGAGGGCGAAGGCCCGGGTCGTGACGGATCCTAAGCAAGTGGAGACTGTGGAGGGAGCGATCTTGGTGGCGCGAATGACGGACCCCGGTTGGGTATTCCTCATGATTCACGCTGGTGGTTTGATTGTTGAGAAGGGGAGTTTGTTGTCCCACACGGCGATTATCGGCCGTGAGTTAGGTATTCCAACGATTGTCGGGGTGACGGGCGCGACGCAGCAGATAAAGGATGGCATGGACCTTGAGATGGATGGGCGAACGGGGCAGATAAGGATATTGGAGCCGGAAGGGAAGGGTGAAAAAGAGAAGGTCGGAGATTGAAGGGCAGTTCTTGGGCAAAAGCTCTGTTTAAACTTCATTGTGAACTTTGTGCCTCCTGTGCTTGTTTCAATCTCCTTCCTCTCTTCTCAGGGAAGGTCATACTGTGAATGCAACGGCATTGATATCGATGAAGTTTTCCCATTCTGCAGGGACGTCGTCTTCAAGGAAGATGGCATCCATGGGGCAGACCTGAGCGCATGCGCCGCAGTCGATGCAGATCTCGGGATCGATATAGAGCATTTGATCACCGTATTGCGAGGTATCCCCGGGACAGTTGCTGGCTTCTTGAATAGAGTCGACGGGGCAGGAATTAACGCAGCTAGCGTCTTTACTGCCTACGCAAGGCAGCGTGATAATGTGGCTCATGAGATTCTCTCCTGTTGTTCATAGATTTGAAAAACGGTTGAACAGGAAGTGCTGGCCAGCGAATTGCCTGTTGGTCACCTTGACCACTTTTATTATGGATTGCGTTGGAGTTTTTGCCAGGTCCTCACTCATTGTGACAGTGGTCACAATAGCGCTTGTTATTTGACTTCTATGGGAGTCATTGGCTTAGTCGTAGAGGGTGTTTAGGGATGGATGGGTATATTTAGAGATAGGCATCGCTCAGGAGAGTTTTTTTGTTGTTGATTGATCCTTGAAAAGATCGAACGACTGCTTTAGACTTAGAGGTGTTGAGAATGAGACTCATTCTCATGTGATCGAGAAGACAAACCAAAACTCCTCTTGGGTCGATCAAATTTCCAGGACGCGGAACGCTTTGGCCAGCGAGCTCCGCGTCCTTGCTTTGTACACAGCTATTTAATTCGGGGATAGGGGCTTCGGCATGGATAGCTATTTAATTAGGGGAGATTAGGTGGGCCGCCATCGCGGGCTTCGGCATGGATAGCTATTTAATTCGGGGAGATTAGGGGCTTCCGCCCCTATCCCCGATTCCCCTTAAACCCCGAAGAGCTTCGGGCTGGCAACTCGC
>JARGOJ010000591.1 GCA_029210225.1 Planctomycetota bacterium | reverse complement strand
CCTGTTTCATTTCCTGTCCGTTGGCAAGAGTCCCCTGAAAAACAGGCAGGGACGCGCAGCTGAAAAGACATAGCGCAAGGACTTGGCGTTTCATAAACTCTCCTGAGACCCTTCAAATGAAAAAATCCACAGTCAGCGTTTTGCTGAACTATGGATTTTAGAGAGTCGATCTGAGAATTCGTAACGCGAGAATTTCAGAGTTTTTACTTTGGTGCTTTTCCTGGAGCCTTCGTTGGAGACTTCGCAGCGGGTGCTTTCTTACGAGCCAAAGGATTGTTTTCGTCGATGGGATTCAAGGCGCGATCGAAGGTGGTGTTCTGATACTTGAAGCGCACGGAGCCCTCGAAGATATTCAGGACGATCAAGTCGGGAATCGGCTCGTCGCTCTGATCAGTCACGGCCTGGTTCTCAGCGTAGATCTTATCGTTGATAATAGCGCGGTGACCACTTTGACGATCGGAGTACTGACGGCCTGAGTCGAGGACGATCCCTGTGACTCGCAACTTCAGCTCTTGAATCCGCTTCTTCTTGATCGCTTTGTCGTTGAGTTCCTTCGCTTTATAGAAGAGCGCCTCAGCGTTTCTAGTGAAAGCATCGCGCTCTTGAGAACGCATGCGATCAACCAAGCTCGACATCTTCTGGAAGCCCTGAAAGACCTTTTCGAATTCTTCCTTTTGAAGGCTCGTCGCCATAGCGCGAAGAATCTGATTGCCTTGATTCACGAAGACCTGGAGTTGGAGAGCGACCTGCACTTCTTCAAACTGACGATCGCGGCTGATCTTCTTCCACTTCTCAAGTTTTCTCTGGACGATTTCTGTCGAGCCAATTTTTGAGTAAGCGTTCATGAGTCCGTTAAGGTCTTTGAATTTCGTCAGCAAGCCATCGTATTCAGAGCGCTCGATGAGGTCTTCAATCTCGTTGAAGAGGTTATCGACGTCACTCTCAAGCTTGATCCGCGCCGCGTCGTTCGCGGGCGTTTTTGGGCCAATAGGACCAATGGGAGGTTTTTTCCCCTCACCCTTAGGATTCTTGGGATCTGGATTGGCTTCAATGGGACTGACAAAGGGGTTCTTAATCTCTGAGATATTCTCTTCTGAGTTCCGGCCAGCCTTCATGATCTTCACGATGAAGCGTGGATCTTCGAGGAGATGGCCGAAGAGCTTTGCGTTCTTCTTGTCACTGATTTCTCTGAGCACTGGAAAACCGAGCTTGGCGGCGGTGTCGAGATAATCTTTGGCGGTTGGTTTCTTTTGTTTGGCGAGGCACTTCGCGAGGAGATAAATCGCGGAGATGTAGCGGGGTTCATCGTCGATGAGATCTTCAAGAGCCGCGGTGACTTTGTCGAGCCGCTCTTTCTTCTTCTTACCCTTATCAGCGAGGTTATAAACGGCTACACAGTAGCGGTAGATAAACTCTTTCTTCTTCTTCAGCTTCTCGAATTTTTTGAAGCCCTTCTCATAAGTATCTTCAACAGTCTCCCAGTTCTTGGCCTGATAGGCTTCAAGAAAGCTGGTGGAGACCACTTTAATATCGTTTTTTTCAGCAGTGTTCCCGAAACTCGGTTCATCAGGTTTTGCTTTTTTGTCGTCTTTGGCGTCTTTCGGCTTCTCTTTGTCTTTGCCCTGGGCCGAAGCAGCTTGGGCAAAACCGATCGCGCTGAGAAGAACAAGAGCACTCATCAATTGTCGCGTCATTCCAGGATCTCCTTAGAAACAATAAGAACAGCTCAACGGCTATCCTTAAGCTCCTTTTTTACCTTTTGAACTGATGTTGTATCGGAATGTTCGAAGTTCCATACTTGCCCGGCAACGGCCATCATTGCCCTCAATCGTATTGAGATTGAAGGATCCAACCTGAAGAAAACTCTCATATTTCTCAAGCAGAGACATAAACTTCACGAAGTTCTCAAAGCGTCCTTCGATCTCGAATTTCACATTGACCTCTTCGAAGTCCTTCTTCTTGGCCTTCTTACGTCGCCCGCCACCCTTAGCTTTCGCGATGCTCTGCACCGTGTCTGTCAGGGTGATGTTGGCGCGCTTCTTAAAGTTTGCGAACAACTCAAGATACTTGTCTTCAGTCATGATTAAAGGGTTCGGAAGAATTTGGACATACTCAATCACGGCTTTATCAAGCTGCTTGAGTGTCTCTTCCTTCTCTTTGATCTTCTTGCCGTTCGCTTTCGCCGCGAGTGTATTGATCTCGCCATCGAGGGCGCCGATCTCAGTCTCTAAGGCCGTCACCTCGCCGTTGACCATGTATACCCAAACGCCGAGAGCAATCGCCAGCACGGCGAAGATAGCGCCCGTCGCGAGTATGCTTTTTGATTCTTTTCCCACTATTCACTCCTCATCAGCAAAATAAGCCTATTCGTCCAAGAACTTATCGGCTTAGCGCCGTCGCTTCTTCTTCTTCGATTCAGGACCATCTTTCAGCTCTAAAGTGATCTGAAATTGCAGCTTATCCTGGCCATTTTCCCCGCCCTTCACTAAGGTCACGCGGGTCATAGTGGCACTCTTAAAGTGGTAAAAGAACGTCGTATCGGTGGTGAGCGCCGTACGGAATTTACCAATGTCAGCGCGAGTACTATCGAATGCAAAACAATTCATCGTCAAACGGCCTGAAAGACCTTCTTGACTCATCGTGATGCTCTCAACCCAAAAACGCTTAAAGCGAGCTTTGATTTCGCTGAATTGAAAGAGCTTCTGAGACCAGAAAATCTTCGACCGACTCATGTCGATGATGGTCTCTTCACGCTTCTTCATCTGGTTGATTTCTTTGACGATTCCATCAAGCTTCGCCGCTTGCTTGCGCCACTTATCCCGATCAGCAACCTTCTTATCTTTGCTCTGACTCAGGTTGCGGCGGGAATCGATCGACTTGAACAAGAAGGCTGATAACGATCCGACGACAATCACACCAATCACAATGGTCAAAACCATTGGCACAGGTGTCCCCTCGGACCGCTGAAACTCTTCTGGCAATAGGTTGATTTCAATCATATCACCACTTCCTTACCCGTGACGCCAAACCAATGGTCACCGCTAGCTGCCCTGAGAAACTGTTGAGAACTTTACTGTCGATACGCTCGCTACGCACATCGATGTTTTCTAGAGGATTCCAAAAGAGCACCTTCTTCTCAAAGGCTCCTTCAAAAGCACGCTCCAGGCCTGGCAAACGTGCGCTGCCTCCAGATATATAGACTTCCTCAACGACACGATCGAACTGATTCTCGAAATAGTCAAAGGAAAGCTGAATCTCATTACCAAGGTCGTCAAGCGTTGGAAGAATCGCTTCTTCCACTTCCCCATTTCGATTCTGAGGATCACACTTGAGGCGCTCCGCTTCGGGAGTATCAAGACTAAATCGTCGAGACACCGCATCCGTAAAGTCGTTGCCGGCCAAGTAGACTTCCCGCGTAAAGTAGGAAATTGGCCCCTTCATAATATTGATATTTGTCTTGTTCGCGCCGATATCCACCAACGCCACAACCCGATCTGGAGACAGGTTCCCTGCCCCTCCCGATCGCATCTCAAAAGAGTTGCCGAGGGCGAAGGCGTCGACGTCGATGGTCAAACTCTGCAGACCCGCTTCTTGGAGAAGACTCAAATGCTCTTCGATCAGGGTCTTCTTCACCGCAACCAGCAGAACCTTCATCTCGGGCTTATCGCCCTCTCCCATGCCAATGTCGTCTTCGAGGATCTGACAATCCATGACGACTTCGTCGACCTCGAAGGGAATATACTTGTCCGCTTCAAACCGAATCGCCTGCTTCAGATCCTCTTTCGGCATCTGGTTCATGTTCACGTAGCGAACAATCACCGAGCGTCCAGAAACCGACGTAATGCAGTTCTTCGTCTTGAAGTTACCCACACGAAGTATTTGCTTAATCGCATACGGAGTTTCATCGTGATTTCCGATGGAAATCGCCGCAAAACCCGTCACAGCAATACCTGTGCGGCTATCTTCGATTTCTAGAGCTTTGATTTCGCTCGAGCCAATATCGAGGGCGATGGCTCGTCTGCGCTGTCCAAACATCAGCTCGTCCTTCCAGAGGTCCCTGGGAGTTTCGAGGGAGAAAAATATGAGAACTGGTCGTCTCGGTGAATTATAGCGTCATAAATTGTATCGACGTTTTCATGGGGGAATTTTGAAAAGTACAAAGAAACACCCCTCAATAACACCAAAGACGCTCTCATCATTACGAATCTTAGTTCCTGGAGTTTCTGTGTCAAGTCTTGTCGATTCCCTTATTTAGTGAGCCGCGGCCTATCAATGAGAAGATTGGAAGCGTCCCTGTTTCACAAAGAACTCTTTCTTAGAGAGCCAGGAAAAGCAAAAATCACGGTCACTTTTCTTTTATCTCGGCTGTTTTTTCCCAGATTCAAACAAAACGCCGACCCAAGTTCTCTATCCTCCGACAAAAAATGAAGATCTAGCTAAAGAACTCCGGCAAAATCGCCCGAGCTTTCGTCTCCAAAAATTCGACCGCTCCTCGACTCTCCTCAAATTTGAATATCTCCCGAGCGCACTCGCAAGCTTCCTTCATATTCAAAGAGCGAACCGCGCCCTTGATACTTGGAATTCGCGCTGGGGCCATACTCAACTCTCGCAGCCCTAAGCCCAGCAAGAGCAATGTGTATATCGGCGAACCAGAGATCTCACCACAGATAGACACCGACTTATTAAAGCGCCGACCAACCTCCACAACACTCTGCAGAAGTCGGAAAATCGCCGCCTGGGCCGGCTGATAATACTCCGCCACCCGCTCATTCACACGGTCCACCGCCAAGGTGTACTGCACCAAGTCGTTCGTTCCGATGCTAAAGAAGTCGACGTGCTCCGCCAAAACGTCCGCGATCAAAGCCGCCGATGGCACCTCGATCATGATGCCGATCTTTATCGCCTCATTGAAGCTCTGACCCCGACGGCGTAAGTCGTCCTTCGCATCCTCAATATGAACCTTGGCGCGCAGCAGATCTTCCACCGACGAAATCATCGGCAACATGATGCGCACATCCCCATGAATCGACACTCTAAGAAGCGCTCTTAACTGCTTCGCGAAGACATCCGTGTGAGAAAAACACCAACGAATCGAGCGTTGACCCAGAAAAGGATTCTTCTCAATCTGCGTCATATCCGGGTTGAACTTATCAGCCCCGAGGTCGAGAGTACGAATCACGAGCGGCCGATCCGTCCGACCATCCGCACTTAAGGCATCCAAGGCCGACTTATAGGCCTCGTAGTGCTCTTCTTCGCTGGGGTCGGGGTTGTTCTCACTATAGAGGAACTCCGTGCGATAGAGACCAATACCATTGGCTCCGCTCGCCACCGCCGCCTTCACCTCTTTGGGAAACTCAATATTGGCGTGAAGACGAACCTCGTACCCGTCCTCTGTCTCCGCCGCCAGCTTACGCAGCTTAACCAGGGTCTTATTGAACTTGCGAAGCTCATCTCGGCGCTTGGTATACCGAGCGATGGTGTTCTCATCGGGCTTAACAATCACCCGGCCTTTACGACCATCTAAGATGATTAAATCGCCGGCCTGAACGCTCCGAGTGATGTTATTCAGACCCACCACAGCTGGAATGTTACGGCTCGCCGCCACAATCGCCGTATGGGATGTATGACCACCTGCATCCGTCGCGATACCAAGGACCTTATCCAAGGGCAACTTCGCGGTGGTTGTCGGGTCGAGGTCCTTCGCAATAAGAATGACTGGCTGCTCAACTTCGCTCAGGGATTTCTGTGTTTCCCCAACAAGCTGGCGCATCAATCGAATTTCGATGTGATCCAGGTCTGTGATCTTGGCCGCCAACATCGGGTTGGCTGCCAGTTGATTCTTGGCTCTTCGAAAGTAGGTCTGAACCCCGTATTCAGGAGTATAGCCGCCATCAATGGCGTCGAAGACGCTGTCTTTAAAATGGTCGTTGCCAAGCGTCATCGACTGAAAGAGCAAGATAGAGCTCACGTCGATCGACTGAT
>JARGOJ010000590.1 GCA_029210225.1 Planctomycetota bacterium | reverse complement strand
ATCGTTCCGTCGGGCTTTCAAAGCTTTGAGCAGAGTCTCATCTTTGAAACCAGACTTTTCAAGGCGCAGCTCTTCAGGGCTCCATTGGTGATGCATACGAGGCGCGTGCACACATTCCTTCGGGCTGAGGGCGAAGTCAATGCGATTGATAATGACTTGTAATACCGAGGTCATAATGCGAGTGCCCCCGGGAGTCCCAACCGCCATGATCAGGCGATCTTGAGGATCGAAGACCAGCGTTGGTGACATGGACGAGAGCGGCCGTTTGCCTGGCTCAATGAGGTTGGCCTCGCTGAGTGTGACGGCCCCAAAGAAATTGGCCCGGCCGGTCGCGCTGCCAAAGTCGTCCATCTCATTGTTCATTAAGATTCCTGTGCCTTCAGCGACATACTTCGACCCGAGGCCGGTGTTCACCGTTTGAGTCGAGCTTACGGCGCTCCCAAAGCGGTCGACGACGGAGATATGGGTCGTCTGCTTTGATTCTTTCGGAACGGTCCCAGCGGCGATGTCTTTGGATGGTTGAGCTTTTTCCAAGTCGATCTTGTCGGCGATCTCTCTGGCGTAGCTCTTGCTCGTCAGCCACTTGGTGGGGACCTTCCAGAAGCCGGGGTCTCCGGAGTGGACGGCCCGGTCAGCGTAGGTGTATTTCATGGCTTCCGCCATAAGATGGATGTGATTGACGTGATTGTGTTTGTATTGGCCAAGCTCTTTCTCTTCGAGGATGTTGAGCATTTGGAGGAGGTGCATTCCGCCGGCGGGGGGCGGCATGGTGAGGATGCGTCGGTCGTGATACTTTCCTTCGAGGGGCGTTCGAGGAACGGCTTGATAATTCGCGAAGTCCTGTTCGGTGAGCAGGCCGCCATCTCTCTTCATGGCCTTGGCGATTTTCTCGGCGACGGGTCCTTTATAGAAGGCATCGCTGCCGCCTTCGGCGATTTGTTTCAGGGTCCAGGCCAGATCGGGTTGGACGAGCCAGTCACCTTTTTTTAGTGGGACACCATTGGGGACGAAGACTGCTGCGGAAGCGGGGTAGCGCTGGAGGAGAGCTTTGTATTTCTTACAGAGTTTCGCGAGCCCAGAGTCGACGGCGAAGCCTTTTTCCGCGAGGTCGATGGCGGGTTGGAGAACTTGAGCCAGGCGGATTTTTCCCGAGCCGTGCTGGGCATGAAATTCAACCAAACCCTTCACTAGACCAGGGATACCGGCGGCTCTGGGGCCGAGGAGACTGTCTTGCTTGGTCTTGTACATGTCGCGGTGGGCGGCGGAAGGAGCGGTCTCGCGGAAGTCGAGGGCGAGGGATTCTTTGCTCTTGGCGTTGAAGTAGACGAGGAATCCGCCGCCTCCAATGCCGGTTGATTGGGGCCGGGTGACTGAGACGGCGAAGGACGCGGCGACGAAGGCGTCGACGGCGTTGCCTCCGGCTCGGAGCATGGCGATGCCCGCTTCTGAGGACTCTGGGGAGGCGGTCGCGACGGCTCCCAGGCGACCTTCGGCGACCTGCGGACCTTTGCTTTTGGCCGATTCTCTAGAGTCCTTTGCGACCGATTGGTAGTCCCAGGCGCTCAAGGAAGCTGGGGCGCGGAAGAGGCTGGCAACCGCGATTAAAAGAAATACGAGGACTCCAGCGTAGAGCGTTTTGGTCCAAGCTGGGTCGTTTGTTTGAGTATCCATCCCCTGAGGTCCCTGTCGTGTATGTTGATTTGTGCGATCAAGCTATTCTTGATCGGAGTCTGGTGCAAGACCGTAGGCTTTGGCTAGGACTTTAAAACGGTCTTGTTCATTGTCTATCTTGAAGGGATAGCTTTCCCCGTCGAAGCTTGCCCTGGCGCCTTTGTCGTCGAACCAGATCCATAGATCAACCTGGGTGCCTTTTTTAAAAAAACGGTTGAATAATCCGTCGCGAAGGGCCCCAAGATTGGTGCCGTTCTTTTTGGCAACCCCCACTAACTTGCTACCTTTGGGTATGAGGAAAACAACACTTCCTTTGTAGGAATCTCGATCAAGCTCGATGTAGCCCTGAGTATCCTTTGGGGCTTTGACGACTGGGACGGAGGACGCGGGAGCGATCGCTCAGGCTTTGGCCATGAGAACAAAGGAAAGATAAAGGAGCTCTTGAATCTTGGTCATAGTTTCTCAAACTCCGTAGCTGGATATTTTTCACGAGGAAGCAGGTAGGTCGATGGATAAGTTACGTGAATGTCGCTTGATTGTCCGAACGGGTGAGCAGGGGACAGAGCACGATGTCATTGTGAAAATCAATGGTGTGCGTTTAGTGGCAAGGAAACTGGCGGGTGGGACCGATAGCGGAGAGACAATGCTTTCCAAGTTGTTTATCGCTAGCGTGGTGCATTCTTTGACAATATCCCACGCAGGGCCCGGAGCTTGGGACGTCGATTATGTGGAAGTCTTCGGTCTCATGGAATCGGGCCAGGTTGAATACTTGAAGGTTCAACCAGAGGAAAATTTAGGAGACGGGCGCGAAATACGTATCTGGAAAGATACTCCGCCACCCGTCTCAGAGGAACCTACTGGATTCGCTGTTTAGCCTAGCCTTCTTTGCTCTCGTCCGTCGCGTCCGAGGCTTGCTCTGAAGCCTCTTCTGCTTTAGGAGCTTCTTCAGTCTTAGGAGCCTCTTCAGTCTTAGGCGCTTCTTCAGTCTTAGGAGCCTCTTCTGCTTTAGGCGCTTCTTCAGCCTTAGGCGCTTCGTCGCCCTTAGACTCCTCTTTTGGCGTTTCGGCGTCCTCAGAGGCTTCTGGAGCGGAATCGTCGGACTTGTCCTCTGACTCGCCCCGGGCTTCTTTTTCGGCTCTTGCTTTCGCCCGAGCTTCGCGTCGCGCCTCGTATTCGGCTTTCTTCTTGGCTTTCTCCTCTTCCTTGACTTTATTCATGTATTCGTCAGGATCGGGCTCACCTTTGAGTTCGCGAATTTTGGATTGGGCTTCTTTAAGCTCGCGTTTGAGTAGGCGTTCTTTGTCTTTGGCGCGACGAAGGTCTTTGCGGGCTTCGCGAAGGTGTTTTTTGCCTCGCTCAACATGCTCAAGCTCTTTTTCGACTTCTTTTTTGCGCTTCTCAAGCTTTCCTTCTTCGGCGAAGAGGGCTTTGCGTCGCTCGTCGATGTCGGTTGCCTTGTCAGCGATGCTCTTCTTGAGAGTGGTGTAGGAGCGCTTTTCGTCTTCTGCGTCCTTACGAGCGCGTCCAGCGAGAGCCTTCTCTGCCTTGGCCTCAGCGATCTCTTTGTTTGCGAGAGCCTTGACTTTGCGGGCTTTCTCTTGCTCTTTCGAGACAGAGTCCAGCTCCTTTTTCAACTCGGCTTTGAACTCTTTAAGCTGACGCTCAAGTTCTTGAATTCGGGCGTGAGGATTGTCCTCATGGCTGCCGGCTTTTGACTTGCCTTTACCCTTGCCTTTGTTCTTCTTGGCCTTCTTTTCAGCTTTTCGCTCGCTCCGAGTTTTAGGTTCAGGAGCAGCGGGCTCTTCCGCCTGAACGGGGCCGCCAAAGAGCGCAGACCATAAGGACTGTTTTTTTTCGGATGACTTATCGGTCACGGATGGCTCCGAATTCTGGATTAAGTACTTAGAGGTGTTTTAGTTTTGCTTTGACTCTCCGCCGAGGATCGAGAGCCAAGATAAGTGGGCAAAGCTTACACAATCCTCGCCTTGGCGCCAATCGCCGTCTCTATATATGGTCCAAAAAAATTAAGAGGAAGGGACACGCTCCAGCTGCATGAGCTTCTCGCCTCCTCTCTGAACCCAAGCTTTCTCACGGTAGTTTGAGCAGCTCCGGCCTGAATCGGCGCAGTACGGAGGCGCGAAGAGGTCGACGAATGCGCAGTCAGAGAGGGCTAAAATGGCGTGGATATTGTTGAGTTCTGGGCGAACGAGTTGTGTTTGGCTGGCCCCATCGAGTTGCACGTGACTTCTTGGGTTGGCGAGCCCCTCAAAAGGAAAGCGTTGGTCCCAGTCATAAGCTTTTAGCTCAAGGTGGCCCCATAAGACCCGAAAGAAGACCGTCATCTGAGGATGATCGTGTAGAGGAATTCGGTGGCCTTTGGGAACCATAAAGAGCCCGGCGTTGATATCACCCTCGGCGAAAAGATTTGTGGTGGTCCAGTCCCAATCTCGGTTCATCGTGTGGATGACGGTGGAGAGAGAAAAATCCTGGGGCTGCAGATCGTTCATCATGGAGAGGATGCTCGGAATGGCCGTCGGATTCTCGTGGGGACGAGTGATTTGCGTGTGTTGCAAGATCTTCTCGAAGCGCTCGCTGTAAATCTTTTCCTGTTGTGTCATGGCATTCCTCTCGACACTTTTACAAACAAATGGTCGACTTCCTCGCCGCATATCTCATAGGAAGGACCCGATCATGACAACTCAAATGGTGGACTCTAAGAAAGAGAATCGGGTGGCGAAAGACGCCGCTCTGTTGTTCTGCTTGATTGCCGGAATGGTCGTCCTCGCCGGGTGCGCCGCCGCGCTCATCACTTATTTTGCTCTTCCCGCGGCGATTAATAAGCAGAAGTCACTGAGCGAAACCAACGCGGTTGTGACGCTGAAAATTTTGGGAGACGCCCAAAAGGAAATCCAAACGAGCGACAAAGATCGGAACGGAAAATACGATTTCGCCGATCTAAAGACCCTCGGAGTCACCGGATCCATCAACCCGAGTCTCGCGACCGGACGCAGAAATGGTTATCGCTTTGAGACGGCTGCGGGAACGGCCAATCCCAACAAAACTTGGTGGGCAAAGGCTTCTCCTATTGGAGAATCGAGCCCGTTTCGCTATTTCTTCCTCAATCACGAAGGCGTTTGCTACACGTCGACGACCGACTTCAAAGTTGATTTGAAGACCGCGTCCGTCCCCAAGGGTTTGGAAAAGCTGAACGTCGAAGAGCTCAACGCTCAGGCAAAGACTAAAGAGCCTAAGGCTCCCGCCGAGACTAAGTAGTTCCCCTCCAGAAAATGAAGCGACAGCGTCACTGACGGCTCACATCTATCTTGACCTACATTTGCGAGCGCTGGTTTTATTCGCCGCGCTGACCCGATTTGACAAACTTTAGAATTTGTCGTGAGCTTTCCGAAGGAATTCTCTCTAAGCGGGAAAGACTCAGACCAAAATTAAGTGAGCCCTGTGTCTGTTCGCTCCGTGACCTCGGGTGTCTGAAGAGAAGAGGCGGTGAATCGCTTTGGGAGAGATAATGGGTTATTCCAAAGAGATGCTCGCTGAGGGTTTCCAAAAGGGGCAGCTCGAAGAAGTAGAGATGCTGTCGGTTGGGGGCACTTTACTTCGCGTTGTTCCTGTCTGTGTGATCGTCGTCTCCTTGTTTGCCATGGCCTTAACGCCACAGATTGGAAAGCGACGGGGCTGGCCTCTGAGGGACGCCGTCGAGACAATGCGGGAGCTCAACCACGCTCAAATTTACTATTTAGAACGCAGTGAGACTTACGCGTACGGGACTCTCGATGAATTGATTGCGTCGGGCCATGTCGAGGATAAGTTCGAAGACGGCGTGAATTCGGGCTATCTTTTTGAGATTGGCTTTGGCGAGGATCGCGCCCATCAATATTGGATAAAGGCGACGCCCATGGAGTCGGGCCCAGAAGCGGAATATATCTTTACCAATTCAACGGGGACAATTTGGCGATCAGCGACGGACTTTGCTGTCAAGGAGGCCGATTGTGCAATTGGCGAGGGCTTCACCAATCTGTCCTACGGTGGGCGTTGATCGGAGCGGTCATTGAGAATATCTATTGGCTGACGATGGAACTATCAAAGACTCTATATTCAATGTGGTGAATCTCAATGGTTTGTATTGTTGGTTTTTAGCGACCTGCGGAATATTGGCAAGGAACATACTCTCCATGCGGCGAAGCCGTAGGGGGAGTCAAAAGGGGCAAGCAAAACGCAGCGACTTTTGGCGGGGGTCTAAATTGGAATTGCCATCCCCCCCACCAAAGCCACTTCGTGCCTTTGACTCCCCCCCACTTTCAGTGGTG
>JARGOJ010000589.1 GCA_029210225.1 Planctomycetota bacterium | reverse complement strand
ATCACCCCTCACTCAAACTCCGGTCAATCCCGTTGAAGAGGACGAATTTGACCCACCCACTATGGTCGCCGCGAAGAGCGCGTTCCATGGCATGGCCACCATCCCCGAAGGAGAAGAAGAATACGATCCTCCAACGATGGTCGCTAAGACCGGTGCTTTCCAAGCCGCCGCAACGATCTATCAAGAAGACGACGACTTTGAACCGCCAACGATGGTCGCTAAGACCGGTGCTTTTCAAGCCGCCAATACCTTTTACGACGAAGATGACAACGACGAATACGAACCCCCAACAATCGTCAACGCAAACTCTCCTTTCAACATGCCGCCCCCAATCCTCGATCAAGACGAGTACGAACCGCCAACGATGGTCGCTGGGGCCTCTCCCTTCCAACACACAGCTCCCATCGATCCGGGCGTCACAAGTTCGACTATGGTTCAAGGCGCTAACGGCCCCGAACAGAACACCGTCATCCGGAAAGCCTTCGCTCAGACAGGCAAGATGGCGCCCATGGATTATGGCGGTTATCAAGAGGGCGAACCGGACCTCCTCAACGGCAACACAGGCGACGAAGAGACCTTAGCCGCACTCCCAGGATCAACCGGCCCTGCCATGAACATGGACTCTCACTACAACGCCCCAGGGCTCACCGGAGACGTCACCGAAGTGCGGGCGACTGCGCTGCAAGGAAGCGGCGTCGGCGGCGAAACCGTCGCCGGAGTGTCTGATTATGGCGCGTCCGTCCCTGATGACTATGAAGACTACAATCCAGGAAATGAAGAAGGCGCCGACAATAAGATCGGCGTCGAGTCCGTCAGCTTCCGCTCTGCGTCCGATTTCTTCATGGACAGCAAAACGAAAGATAAGAAAGCCGCTGAAAACGCTGAAGCAACCGGAGGCACCAAAGTCGTTGGCAGCGTCCTCGACAAGATCCCGGTCCCTCCCGCCGTACTTGCCCTCTTCGGAGTCATACTTCTCCTCGGCGTCACGGTCTTCGGCTACCTCAGTTGGAGCGCGAACTCCCAGATTTCAGGGCTTAAAGCTGACCTCGCCGCCGCTCGCGGGAACGAAGTCGCCCTCTCCGAATTCAAAATGAAGTGCGTCCAAACCATCGGTTCCGCCTCTTTACTTCTCGATGTCAACGAAGTCTTCGCCCTAAAAAAGGCCGCTGAAAACGAGATCGTGGCCCTCACCGTTGCCGCCGAGAACAAGAAGAGAAAGAAGGACGGCAAAAAGCCCCTCAAAGACCCGAAGAAAACTCCAGCTCAGCTCGCCCAAGAGAAGGCTGACAGAGATCGTCGAAACAAAGAGTTAGCCAAGCAGCAACAAATTCGCAGAGTGCGAGATGAAGCCTACAAAGCGGAGTATCTCGCCGCACAAAAGCTCTTAAAAGCGAAGCAAAACCGCACCGCAACAACAAAGCTTGTTCGCCTGGCAAAACGCATTCAAAATGAATGGCCAAACCATGAGCTCGCCTCGAAAATTTCCATCCCCGTCACCGTCAGCTCGTATCCAAGCAATGCCCGTGTCTATATCAACAAGAATAGGCGCCCTGAGGGAAGAACCCCCCTCACCTTCCTCATGCCCGTCTTTACAAAAGGCATCGTGAAGATTCAGGAAGACAGCTTCGACTCTGTCACCGAGAAGATCGTTGCCAACACTTACAACGCGATCGATGTCGAACTGACCCGCACGATCATCGATACAATGCAAATCGGCAAGGGACGCGTCCCGGTCTCTGCTAGCAGTAAGCGGTCGATCTCGACCAAGCCCGCCATCGAACTTACTCCTGTCCTCGACAGCGATCGTGAGAAGAACCGAATTTTCGTCGTCAGCCGAGAAGGGCTCCTTCGTGCTTTCAAGTTAAACGGGAAACAGAGCAAAAACGAGATCCAACAAGTTTGGCAGCTCGCTCCGATCGTCAGCCGCTTCGGTGACGCCGTCGCGAACCCAGCGGTCACAAAACGCGCCCTCTTTTGCTCGGGAGCTGGAGTCACAGAGAAACTTCCCAGCCAGAACAATCAACAGGTCTACTTCACTGTTTGTGCCATCGATCCGGATGATGGCTCGAAGCTCTGGCGATACGACACCAAGTCACCGTGCACCAGTGAGCCGGTCCTTTGTGACATCAAACTCAAATCTCAAAGTTATAAAGCCGTCATCGTTGGCACCCTCGATGGTCGTGTTATCGCCCTCGACCAAGATACCGGTGAGCCCATCCAAAATGAGCTTCGCAAGAATCTTGTCTATCAAACAGGAGGAGCCATTGTCGGCAAACCCTTTGTTCGCGATAACCTCTGCTACGCTCTCTCCAAAGACAACAGACTCCACGTCATCGACTGGACAACAGCAAAACCAAGCCTCAAGTTCTATGTTGACCTCGGTGACGACCCGGCGGTTGGGCCTGTCCTACATGACAAATGGCTATTCTTCGCGAACGCCTCAGGTCGCCTTCAAGCCCACGAACTCCTCGCAGACGGCACACTCAAGTCAGCCTGGAGCTTTGAGGCTGGCGATGCAATCAGAGAGAAGCTCGTCTTTGCCGAAGATCGAATTTACTTCTCAACGGGACGCCGCCTGATCTGCCTATTACAAAAGACCGGAACCCTCGCGCCCAACTGGGCTCCCCAGACCCAAAGCCCTGTGACCGCGCCCGTTTGGGGAACTGAAGGCGCCATCTACGTTTGTGGAGGAGACGGAATTCTAAGAGCCATTGATTCGCAGAGTAGCCAACTGCTATGGACCTTTGCCCTCCGGGAGGGAAACAAAGCTCTGAAGGTCAGCGCGGCGCCATTCCTCTTGGAAAGCAACAAAGTCGTTGTCATCACGGAGGGTGGATCGGTTTTCTCTTTTAAGCGCTAGCTTACGAGGATCAGGCCCGCTTACCGCCGGTCAATCCCCGGGCGAGCAATTTGATCAACCGCTTAACTCCAATCCGCGCTCGTCGATTCATTCGGCGCGCCAAGGCGAAGAAGGCGTTTCGCGATCGCGCCTTCACAGGCTGGCCATCCAACCACCGAATCAGGTCGCTCTCAAATTCCTTCGCGGTGAGGTAGCGCTTGTGTTTCTCGACAGAGATAGCCTTCAAGCAAATGGCCGCCATATCTGCATCAACCTGGTGATTAAGCGAAGCGGGAGACCGCGGCTCCCCAGTCATCACGGCCGCTAAGAGCGCACGTGGACCATTCCCTGTGAAGGGTCGTCGGCCAGTCAGTAACTCGTATAGAGTCACCCCTAAAACATAGGTGTCGGTCTGCCCATCAATGGTGCCTATCGCGTCGTTCACTTGCTCTGGAGCAAAGTAGAACAAGGTTGAAAACAACAGGCCTCGAGAAACAAGCGCCGTCGGTCCGCCTCCTTCTTCTGCGACCTCGGGAGCGCGACCAACGCTCGTCAGCAATGCCTTTCCCGTCGTGTCATCGATTAGAATCAAGTCGGGTCGTGCGCCTCTATGAACAACCCCATAGGTGTGACAGAAAGACAGGGCCCGTGCGACATCCCGAGCAATCTCAGCCGCTCGCCGAACGGGCAAGGGACCTTCCGCCAAGAGGTCTTCCAAAGTCCGCGCTTCGACAAAGTCGGTCACCGTGTAGCGACGTCCCTCATGAATACCGATCTCATGGATCTTCAGGACATTCGGATGATCTTCGATGCGTTGAACAAGCTCACGCTGACGTTGTAGGGTCGACTCTGTATCGTCGCTACGAACCGGCCCAAGCTCAAGAATCAACGGCGTTTGATTTTGCGTCGAGATCACCTCGTAGAGCACTGTGGCCCCGCGTCGTTCACGGACACGAGCAACGCGGTACTCACCGATAACTTGAATGACCCGAGTTCCTGAAACCGGACCGGGCATCTCATGGCCAGCGAACTTTAGCAGCGCCTGAGCGACGTGCTCCATGCTCGCTGGTCGTTCACGAGGATTCTTCTTCAAACACGCAACACAGAGCGCCTCAAGCTCCTCAGGTATATCAGACTGGATACGTCGTATGGGAGTCGGGTCTTCCCTCGCGACCTTTCGCAAAATGGTCGCCGTGGTGCCTCCAGTAAAAGGAGTCGTTCCAGATAAGAGGGTATAGAGCGTCGCGCCGAAGGCATAAATATCTCGACAAGCTCTGGAGCCAACATGCTCGCGGCAGCGAGGAGGTTCGACTCGGCTCTGACCACAGATCGGAGCAAGGCGCCTCTGGGTTGAAAGAAGCCATAACTCGCAAACTTTGGGTTTCCGCTGACTGGATCGACATGGATAATCTCGGGGCGGATGTCTAGGTGGAGAACGCTCTTCGCGTGAAGTTGCGCGATCGCTGAGGCCACTTGGCTCATGACGGCGGCGCTCCAAAGAAAGCGAGGAATGCCGTGACGCGCCAGGACCTTTGAGAGTGGGATGCCACCGGAGTCGGCAACAACGCACCAAGCAGCGTCCGCTTCAACGCTGGATAAAATCACAGGGGTCAAGCAGTTGTGGTCGCATTCTTTGAGGCCTTCAAACCACCGCGCCACCTGAACTCGCAGATCTGTTGGGAGTGACCACCGCGAGACCAAGACCTGGACTCGCCCTTGTCCCGAGCGCCACGCTGGGAAAACAACCCCGCCGCTGCCAGGATTGCGGCCCTCCGTGCTAAGCACAGAAACACCCGCGATCTCTGGATGATCGAGAGGCAATTCAAAGAGTTGATCAAAGTCCGTATCGGCAACAGCCCGATCTTGGGTCAGGTCTGCGCTAACGATATCTGAGCTGGCATCCAGGGGATTTGAATCTTGGATGGCGGAGGAAGCCGAGCTGAGAGTCTCGTCACTTTCCGTCGGTTTTGAATCGGAGTCCGACGACACGGGCTACCCTCTTTTGGAGTCAGATTCCTGCATGCGCTCGCTTTAGAGCCAAGGAAATAAGTCTCTTACTCTGAATCCGTCGTTTCGCTCGCCTGGGTGCCTGGGCTCTCCTCGGGTTTCGCAGCGACGTTTTCATTTTTAGTGGAGATCAAGTCTTCTTCGGCGCGGATATCTTCCGCTGAATCATCGTCGCTAGCTGGCTCTTCTTCAACCTTTTTCGGCGCTGAAGAGCTTGAAGGCTTATATCCAACGGCGGCAAGAAGACCTTCAATCACAAAAGCCGGAGAGATCTTCGCGGTCGCGTCACTGTCTGTCACGCCGATGTTGCCTTGTTCATGAAGTTTATCCCGCACCGATTCAGCCATAGAGACGATTCTATGGAGGAGGGGGGTGTCGCTAAAAGTGCCATGATCGTCGTTATCGAGTCGATTGATCAGTTCGGCGAGGGTGCGGAGAGCGGTTGCAACGCCGCGAGTAATGAGCGTCGGGCGACTTGTGTCGAGGGCCCAAGCAGCAATGGCTTCGGCGGCTTCAATTTTGAAGAGCGTCCACTCGCTGTTTGCGGCCTCAGAAAACAAGTTCTGGAGCATTTCGCCGTCTTTGCCGATGCGAGATCGAAGCACATCGATGCGGGGCGTAAGCTCAGGGCCAAGTTCTCCGACGATGTCGAGACTGTTGAAGAACCATTGCCGTTCGCGGGAGTTGTTTTCTAAGTTGAGGAAGTGACCTATCTCAAGCAGCATCCTGGCTGATTCGTCGGTGTTCTCTTCTGTTTGAAAGCGCAGATAGGCGAGGCGGAGTTTCTCTAAAGCCCGCATTTCTCTGTCTTGGCCAAGCGAGATCAAACCCTCAACTTGAGAATACCGGCCGCGCTCACTGACAGACGGATCGAGCTGTCGACTTTCGCCTAAGAATTCAACGGCTCTGTCGAATCGTCCGAGGACCGCAGAGAAGTATGCGCACTCAAGCTTGGCGTTGGCTTGCAGGCTGTTGTTTTGGAGAGCTTCAAAACAAAGGACGGACGCTTCCGCACATTTTATTGCGGTGGAAAAGTTCCCCATCGCCTCCCAAGCCTTTGCGACACCGAGTTGCCCGTAACCCACTAAATCTTTAAGGTCCGCGCCAATCTCAATGGATCGCTCGTAGGCATCCACGCAGTCGTCTAAG
>JARGOJ010000588.1 GCA_029210225.1 Planctomycetota bacterium | reverse complement strand
GCTCAATCTCAATGAGGAGGAGTTCGACGCGCTTTTGGATGGACGACTTCTGAGTTTGCGCTTCCCCAGCGCCGTGCTCTTCAGCCATGACCTTGAGGACGTCTTCGAATTGGCGGCGAGTAATCACTTGGACTTCTTTAACGCCACGCTTTCTCAATCCCTTGAGAGTTTCACCGACCAATAAACCTTGGAAGGCTTTTTCAATTCGTTCTTTGAAATTTCCCAAACTGCTCATGCGACATCTCCCGATACACCAGACTTCAACCTGCCCCCACTCTTTGCCGCCTTGGCAAACTTAAGGAAGAGGTCAACTAGAAAACTTATCGGCTGATGGATCTCGGAGCGCTTAGTGCAAATTGTAAAAAATCATCAAAGCTGTTGACCTGCCCTCTACTTGCCCAATTTGAATTTCGCCCCCCCTCTATCGCGATAAAGATGCCCCAAGAGGAGAGAAAGTGGATGTATGGAATACCAGATAGAGGGGTTCGGGTTCTTTTATCCACAACCCTTGTAAAAAATGTGGATAACTACCTCTTGATGCGATGAACACTGGGCTGATGCGCGTAGAAACATACAGCCCCAGCGAAGTAAAAAACGACAGGAAGCCCCGATTATCAACCCGAACAATCCCCATCTCTTAGATCTCTGACACTCTTCCTTCGTCGCATCGCGCTAAGAAAAGTAAAATGCTACGCAGCGATCAAACCGAATCAGGAGTCTCTATTGGCCCGCAAAGATCCATCACGACAGTCCCAGTTCCTGGGCCGCGCCTCCGACCAATGGATCATCGACCTCCATTGCGAAGAAGTGGAAAAGCGCCGTAAGGCCGCTGAGGTCCTCGGTTGGATCGGAAAAGAGGCCGTCTCACCTCTCCTTGAAGCCCTCCACGACAAAGACCCCCAAGTCCGGGATTTCGCCACGAACTCCCTCGCAGAGCTGGGCAAAGACGCCCTCCCAACACTTCTCAACAAACTCCAAAGCTCCGACAAAGACGACCGCGAGGTCGCCGCCCTCCCGCTCCGAAAGATGGGCGTCGAAGCCGCTCCAGACCTCTTCAAGTTGCTGAAAAAGTCCAACGTCAGCGACAAGACCCGAAAACTAGTCATCAATATCCTTCAATCCTTCGGCAGCCACGCCCTCCCACTCCTCCTCCACGCTATCAATGAACCCAAAACGCGCTTCGAATCTCTCACCGTCATCGTCAAACTCGGAACGGAGTCTGTCCCTGCCATCCTCGAATATTTCTCCAACTCCAAGCTCTCCGAAGCCGCGCTCCTCGCCCTCGAAAAAATAGGCCCCGCTGCAGCCCCACGCCTCGTCCAAGCCTTGAGCCACGACGAGCTCGTCACGCGCAAAGCCGCCGCCCTCGCCCTTTACAACCTCGATGATGACGCCGCCCCCGCAGTCAACGATCTGCGCCGCGCCTACCGTGATCGCGATCCAGGCCTCCGTGCATTGATTCTCCTGACCTTTAAATCAGTCGGAAACAAAGCCCAAGGCGCGCTCCCCGAAATCACCAAGGGACTCAAAGACCGCGATGAACTCAACCGCTTCTGCGCGGCTCTCGCTGCCATTCGCGTAAAAGGAAACAACACCGAACTCCAAGACGAACTCAAGAAAGCCGTAAACGCCCCCTCCACCGCCATCCGCCACGCAGCAACCCTTGCCTTGCTAAAACGACGCCCAGACCTCCAAGAAAAACTCCTGCCCAACCTCTCCGAAGCCCTTGTCCCACCCCAAAAAGACGAGAAAAACTGGGCCTCAAAACTCCTCCGGGAATGGACCCTGCAAAGCTCACTCAACATCCCCGCCGTCACCGAGCTCTTTGAGAACGAAATCCTCTCCATCTCCAAAGACGCAAGCGCTCTGTTCAGTAAACTCAACTCCCAAAGCCTCCCCAAGGTCCTCGAAACCTACAAGTCGTCCTCTAAAAGCAGCCGCCTCGCGCTAAAATCATCCTTTGAGAAATTCGGCCCTGAAGCCATAGCTCCACTCATAGACGCCTTCGCTGAAAGTGGCCCCCTCGCGGAGCTATGCGCCTCTATTTTTAAGAAGCTCGGCGCCGAAGCTCTCCCTCCGCTTCAAAACCTCTACCTTCAAGCGAGCCGCGCCAACGACGAAGACTGCCTCGTCCGTATCATCCGCGCCTATGCCGAAGTTGGAAGCCCCGCCCTGGAGGCGCTCCTCAACGCCCTCGTCGATAAGAACGAACAGGTCCGTCGCGCCGCCGCCCTCGCCCTCGGAAGATTCGACGGCGACGCCGCTCACGCCCTCCCCACTCTCATCCGCGCCATGCGCGACAAGGTCGCCGCGGTCCGCCGCGCCGCCGCAAAGACACTCGGGAACATGGGCGATCGAGCCCTCCCTGCCCTCAAGCAAGCCCTGGTTCACCGAGACCGGCGCATGCGCCAGGGCGCCATTTACGCCCTAAAAAAATATGATGCGAGCGGCCAAGTCGTCTTGGACGCCCTCGAAGACACCCTCAGCGACACCCGTTGGTACATCCGACGATCCTCCCTCTCAGCCCTCGGACGCCTCAAACAAAAAGCCCTCTCAAGCTCCCCCAAAATCGTCCCTTTCCTCGACGATCGCGACGCCCGAATCCGCTTCGCCGCCGCCGATGCCCTCAGCTTCATCGAACCCGCACAGGCAAAACCTGCCTTGCCCCTGTTCATGGAAGCCCTCGGCAACGCCGCCATTCGACAAACCGCCGCCGAAGCCCTCGAACGCATGGGCCTCCACGCCGTCCTGCCCCTCATCCAACACTCCCAGACCGATCCAAAACACAACGCCGCCCAAAACATCCTCTGGCGCATCTCCGCCAGAAACATCCCTGGCCTCGCCAAAGACCTCCCTCTCGAACAGCTTCCTCAGTCCCCGAAACTCAACGCCTCAACCCTCGTCAACCTCATCAAACACCTCCAATCAAAAGACCCAACCCAACGCGCCCTCGCCGCCTGGGCCCTTGGTACTCAAGGCGCCGATGCCCACGCAGCTATCCCCAAGCTCATCCTCACCCTCAGCGACCCACACGAAGAAACCGCCAAAGCAAGCTCCCTCGCCCTCGGCCAAATTGGCATCCCAGCCATCCCCGCCCTCATTCAATTTCTCCAAGAAGGCTCCGAAGAGCTCCGCCCCATCACTGTCGAGACCCTCGGACGCATCGAATCCGGCGACCTCGCCGTCGCAAACTGCCTGCTCGGGCGCCTCCAAGACCCCCTCATCGACCCCGATGAAGCCCATGAAATCAGCCTTGTCCTCTCCCAAATGACCTCCCGCTCCCAAGGCTCCAAAGCCATCCCTGAAGCCATAAAAATCCTCGAAATCGGCAATCCCCACGCCCGCAAATCCATTATCTCCGCTCTCGCCAACGCTGGCCCCAAGGCCATCCCCGAGCTGCTCCTCGCTGCCAATCACCCACACATTCGCGTAAGACAAGGCAGCATCAACGCCCTCAGACAAATCGACGAACAATGCATCGCCGCCCTCATTCGCTGCCTCAGCAGCCAAAAACACCGCCACGCCGCCGCCCTCGCCATCGGCCTCAAATCGGAAGACTGGATCGTCCGGCAACGCCCAAAACGCCTCACCAAGCTCCTCGATCTCGAATCGAAGCTCCTCGTGGAAACCCTCATAAAATCTCTCAAAGACCCCGACGACCGCCCCTGGATCGCCGACGCCCTCGGAAAAATTGGCGCCCCCGCGATTCCTTACCTCGTCCGAGCCCTCCGCACAGAAAAAGGCGAAGCCCGCCACGCTGTCGCCATTGCCCTCGCCAGCGCCAGCCCCTTCCTCTCCGACGCCGTCATCCCTTTCCTCGCCTCGACCATTCGCGGCGACAACCCAGAACTTCGTCGCGCCGCAGCCATCACCCTCGGCTCTCTCCCCCACAGCGAAAGCCTCATCGAAACCCTCGAAGAGCTCGCCGAAGACAGCCAAGTCCCAGTAAGACAATGGACCATGGTCGCCCTCGGACAACTCGAAGGCTCTGACATCACCCTGCTCCTCAATGGCCTTCGGGATCAAGCCCCTAAAGTACGCCAGTCTGCCGCATTCTCCCTCCGCGCTCTTGGTGCCCGCGCTCGGGAAGCCTACGACCTGCTCCTCCAACACCTCGAAGACGTCGACGAACACGTTCGCTGGCGCGCCGTCGGCGCCCTCGGACGCATCTTTGAAGAGAGCAAAGACCTCGCCCTCGAATCTGAGAGAACAATCGCGACCATCATCGGCAAGCTTCTCGACACCAGCGCTAAAGTCGTCCAAGGCAGCGCCCTCGCTCTCGTTCGCATCGGCCCCAAAGCCATTGCTCAACTTAGCCAGGCCCTCAGCAGTGAGCATGAAAGCGCCCGCCGTTGGGCCACCTGGGCCCTCGGAAAAATCGGTGAAAACGCCTACTCCCCGGAAATTCGCAACGCCGTCCCAGCCCTCTGTAACATCCTCAACGACTCCGACCCAAGCATCGCCCAAAGCGCCGCCTGGGCCCTCGGAAAAATCGGCCCAGACGCCCGTGAGGCCGTCCCTGCCCTTCGACAATCACTCATCGACGGGCACACAGGTCTCCGCTGGTTTGCCACCTTTGCCCTCGGCGCCATCGGACGAGAAGCCCGCGACGCCCTCCCGGAACTCGAAGTCGCCCTCGCCGACGATGACGAAGATGTACGCCGCGAAGCCGCCTTCGCCCTCGCCCAAATCTCCTCCGCAAGCGACGAAAAAATTCTACCGGTCCTCATCTCCATCCTCGAAGCGAGAGTCGCCCTACGAGACACCAGCTTCCGCCGTCGCGCCCTTGAATCACTCGAAGCCCTCGGCTCCAAAACCGCCCCCTACTTGTTTGAAACCCTCAAGCGCACCAACCCAAGCGCTCGCTACGGCGCCGCCATTGTCCTCGCCAAGGTTAGCCCGCTCGCCGTCCACGCCGTTCTACCCATCCTCATTGACGCTCTTCGAAGCCAAGAAGCCGACATGCAACCCTCCGCCGTCGAAGCTCTCGGACTCCTCGGACTCGAAGCCCAATCCGCTATTCCTTTCCTCCTCGACTGCCTCGAATCGGAATTCGATGCCGTCCGCGCCGCCAGCATCAAGGCCCTCGCCCTCGTCACCCCCAAACCCCAACTCATTCTTCAAAACCTCGCCGACGCCCTCGAAGACCGAAGCCCAGAGCTGCGAACCCTCGCCGCCAAAACCATTCAGGAACTCGCGAAGCGCGCCCGCCCAGAACACCTCGAACCCATCATCCCCAAACTCATCACCCAACTCGCCGACCCTGATCCCACCGTCTCAAAAGAAATCGGCCAAACCCTCGGCCAGCTTGGGGCCGTCGCCGTCGCCCCCCTCATCGCCATACTCCCCCACAAGAACCATCTCGTCGCCCACAGCGCCGTCCGCTCCCTCATCCAAATTGGCCTCGACGCCATCCCCCAACTGCTCCGCTCCATGGCCTCCCCCCAAGTATGGACACGACTCCGCGCCGCCGAAGCCATGACCGCCATCTGGCCCGTTGCCTCCCTCGCCATCCCCGACCTCCTCGAATCCCTGCAAAGCAACGACATCTGGGTCCGACAAAACGCCCTGAGGCTCCTCGAAGCCACCTCCAGCCAGCTCCAAAGACGACAGGCGAAGTTCACCGAGCAACGCCCCATGCAGCTCCTCGAATCAAACCGCCAAAACAACAAGAAGAAATCACGTCGACGAGAAACATTCGTCTTCGAAGACAACTCAGATGAAGACGGTCTCGCCTATGAATAACACCCTCAAAACCCACATCGACCTCAGCTTCTCAAGCAATCCCTGCTCTGAACTCGAATCCAAAGTCCCAGAACCAAACAAGCTGTTAAGCCTCGACCTCACAAGCTCGGGACTTCAACAGCTGCCATCCTTCATCGCCCAGGCGACTCAACTCAAAAAACTCTCCCTGGGTATGAACCCCCTCGATCCTCAATCCCTACACATCCTCTCAGCGCTCCCGCATCTCGAAATCCTCGACCTCCAACGAACC
>JARGOJ010000587.1 GCA_029210225.1 Planctomycetota bacterium | reverse complement strand
CTGATCCTTGAAGAAAACGGGATAACGAAGCGCAGAGGTCGTGTGGAGCATTTCGTTCCGTGACGCAAACAGCTCCTCCAAGGAGCCGAGACCCAAGGCATTTTGAAGATCCAACTCACTAAGCATCCCGATGAGGTTCTTCCGCATCATCCCGGCAAAGCTTGCAGTTTTCTTGGCGTGGCACTTTGCCTCTGTAACCGATGCCCCCTCTGCAAGAGCCTTGCGAGCTTCCCTAAATGCCAACTCCATCTGAGTCCACCCAGGCGTAATCTCCACCTTGGCATTGGCGAAAAGATGATCAAACGGAGCGTAGTAGACCTCCAAATCCCCCTCTCTGTGGAGTAGAAAACTTGGCACTCGGAGGTGTTCTTCAGAAAGAGGAATGCTCGCAGGGAGTTTCTCGATAAGGCTCTTGTACTTATTGAAGGAAATAAAACTCTCTTGCTTCTCTCAGCACATCGGTGGTTCACAACTCAAAAACCGTTGATAACACCATAGATACCACAAAATAAATCAAAACTTAGACTTCAAACACTGACCAAAAACTGCTAAAACGACATTAGCAACACAATCGTATTCCTTTTGTGGTAGTGAGGGTCAACGACTATGAGCGAAGCAACCTACGATATCAAGACCGCTCCAGAGTCTCAGCGGGTTGGTTTTTTCGGAAGTCTCTTTGCCATTGCAAACGCTGATGATTCTGTTGACAAAGAGGAGCTTCAACTCATTTTCGAGACACTCGACACGGATGGGCTTTCGGAGAGCAACAGGAAGCGTGTCATGGGGTTTCTCCTTGATCCGCCCACTCTCAGGTCTTGTCTTACAGAGGTGGCCAATGGCTCTGACGAGTTACGCTTTGCGCTTATGACCAACCTCATCGATGTCGCGCTCGCAGACAACTACCTTGATCCCAAAGAAAAACGTGGATTAGACGAAGCTCAAAAGTCTCTGAAGATTTCGGACGAACAGCGAGCGGCACTCAGAAAGTTCATCGAAGCCGTGAGAGAACTACGAGAGAAAGGAGAAGACGATAGCGTAGCCGTCGAGGGAGTAAAACAAGCTGTTGCTGGCCTTGGAGCTGTGGGCATTCCTCTAACAGCCGTTTATTTCACTGGCGCAGTTGTAGGCTTTAGCGCCGCTGGAATCACCTCTGGACTCGCGGCTCTTGGCTTGGGCTTTGGCATGGTGACGGGCATCGGGGTGGCCGTTGCCCTTGGAGCTGGCGCCTACTATGGGCTGAGTTACTTTATGGACACGGGAAACTCACGCAAGAAAGCCAATGCGGCCGCAGATAGAGAACGGCGCGCCCAACTCGTCATTCAAAATCTTCAAGCCGCCATAAATGAGGTTATCCGTCGGATCGATGACCTGAAAAAGAGAGGAGCGCAAGCAGCGGCCAACGAGGAGGCAATTCGCAACCTTCAACAACGCCTGGGTCGTCTCATGTCAGTCAAAGCTAAGAAGGAAGCGACTCTCACCTGATGGGAATATCGAAGAAGTTCGCCTTCGAGCTGAGATCGGCGCTCCAGACCCAAAACCACCTCATCAACCGATTAACTTCCGACTTGGATCGTGCTGAGTCGCAGCTCTCTAGCGTCTATGAACAAGCGGCTGATCTTATCGAACTTCAAATGATGATGGCCGAGTTGGAAGCAAATCAGCATCTTCTCGAGACAGAAGACTTCGATGATTTTGACCCTTCTGAGATTGATGAGATATACGCGCGTCATCAACAGTCGATATCAAATCAGCTCCCCACCTTACCTGATGACAATTGGAAGAGCTTCGTCTCATCGTGTGTTGCCTATGATGCGCAACATGGTTTGGATCCACTCCTCCCCTACGAGACCTTTCTCACAAAGACTGATCGTGAACAGTTAAATTCGGAATCTTATGACGCTCAGTATCGCTGGGATAAATGGGACTACATCTTTGTTGGCGCAAGCGGTGTGCTCGCTGCGCTTACAGACTACATGCTTGTAGGCATACCGAAAACTATGAAAAGCGTCCTTGGTTCGAGTCTCTACGAGGCACAAGAGGGTAGTCCTCTTACAGCTTGGGTCCGTTCACTTATCAACTCAGACAATGACAACTGGTTTGGAACATGGGCGACGAGCCTGGAACAAAGCTGCCGAGTTCCTTACGACTCAACGAGAATATTCAATGGTGAGAGCATGGAACGGATCGCGGGAATGTTTCCACGATCTCACCGTTTGCAGTCTCTCGGACACGATCCTATTCTGGGATTCATCTTTGGTGTTTTGGACATCATGAAAGGAACGCTGACAGGTTTCTCCTACGACACCTTGACGCGTACTCATGAGGTTTTCTCAGGTGCCGTCAGCACGACCTATGAACCTGTGGGATTTATCACTGCTCTGTTGAAGCAGATCGGACACTTGATATCGGACATCGGCACGTCACAAGGGCTTCCGCCACCATTCTTCACCATTTTCCAGGAGATCAACATAGGCAGCTTTGGCGCGAAGGGAACACCAATTGGAGGCGTCGCACGCTGGATGTATCTGAACGGCTACGATCTACGTCATTTTCTTGCATCGGGTGTTACGCCCGGTGTCATCGAAATCATACTTCGTGCCTATCTCATGATCCGTCACTACAAGGAGCATGGAGAGACAAAATTCGCCTTGGCATCGAATCCGAAGTATCGGAGCATGTTCCTCACAGCACATGGTATTGCTGCTGCTGCGAACGCCGGTAAGGTTGCGCTTTATCAAGGGAATCCTCTCGCCATAAACTACGCGGAATGGATGGCCTTCTTTAGATATCTGGTCCCACATATGAAATATTGGCTTTTTGATAAGTCAAGGCTGCGACTTGAACACATGGAATCCATAAATGAACAAGGCTGGAACGATATCGAAAGACAGAGTTCGGAACTTATGCGTCTAGTAGCGAGCGAGTCTTTTCAAACCGTCGAGTTAGGCCAAAGAGGAGATTGAGAATGAGAAATCCTTGGAAGATATTGTTTTCATGCATGTGCTTACTCATTGCTACTGGCTGCCCCAACTCGAACGAAAATCAAGTACCCAGCGAAACTCAACATAACGAACGTGAAAGGAAAGAAGCCAAAGAGTCCTTGAAGAAGACTTCCTTCCTCGAGGCTCCGAAACCACCTGAAACGACGAAAGAAGTAAAGATAGAGAAACTGGATCGCAAACTCACCGGTAACGCCAGATTTATCGCGATGACTGTGATTAATGAAGGCAAACCTCTTGGAGAGACCCTTGCAACACTGGGGCTGGCTCTCATAGCAGCGCCCGAACCGGTCTCATCAACAGTTGGAATAGCGATTGTCATCACTGGGGCCGCAATCAGACTCGGGTCTGGGGCCACCGAACACTATCTTGAAGCATGGGGATATATATCCAACGATCCTCAAAAAGAGTTTCGACTTCGTTTTCCAATTCAACTAGAAGGCGATTCCGAAGAAATCAAGACCGTAGCAATTCATCTCCATGAACTTGGGAGCATTAAACAGCAGAGCGAAAGTCCGTTTTGGAGTGATCTAAAGAAGACACCGGTTCCAAAGGTTATCTCCTCTCCAAACCTCCTTTTAGGCTCCGACAACTTACTGACTGAAATTGTGAACTCCTTTCAAAGCTTTGAAATCGACTACAGAGCCGGAAAACTTCACCAAACACCTCACAAGTTCTCTATCGTTTTGTCGCACGAATAGCATTTTCAACGAATCGATCCGAGTGTGTCGATGCCACTAAGGTGTATTGGCGTCGATTCATTTGATCCGAGATTTCACAGCTCTGATGACTGTATCTTGACCAGCCTCCCGCTTCTTGTAATGACCTCTTCATCGTTTGGAAATATGAAATGAACGACGATACTTCACTTAGGCATGAAGCGCAGCCACTTCCTAACAACACCCCAATTGCGACATTATTTTGCAAGCTGAATCACGTTGGCGCATAGCTGTGGTGACAGATTCGCTAGGAGACCCAGAAAAAGGCCGCTTTCTTTCGGATGCTTAGTCCCCAGCCAACAACCTTCGTGAGGAATCCACGGTATCCAGGAGCAGATAGTTTCTGGCCATGATTTGTCGTTCACGTTGCTCAGGTTCCTTCCCTAATCGTCAGTTGCATCCGAGTATCCCAATTTATCTAGGTAACTAAATGCTGCTGCTGCTAAGTCCTGGCTTTCAACACGGAGCGCGATATCGTGGTTGCTTATGTGAGCATTCGCAGACCCAATGTAAACAATGCGCCCATCCACGATAAGACACTTAGAGTGGTGTTTACCCTCATGAAAGACCTCCACGTCAGATTCCTCTAGGCGATATCGTGGTGATCCATAGTAGCTTCTCCTATCCCATATCACTTGGACGGTGATCTCTTTAGCCTTGGTGCATAACACATCCAGAAGCTCTGTTTCATTCTTGTTGAAGCAGTAGGTGCAAAACAAAACGGTCTCTTTGGCAGACTCGATGTCAGAGATTCGTGCCAGGTTGATCTCATGATCAGTCAAGAGCATTATCGACTTGATATCTTCAAACTCCGTTGACAGCCCAGGAAAGCCATTTTCCTCTTCTTCCTCGACAAAAGTTTCAATCGGACCCAGTTTCTTTAGGTCCTTGAGTCTCTGCGTCGCTCTCTTAGATCGGTTCTTCTTCTTCCGCTTATTAAGCTCCTTCAACACTCCTAGGTAGACCTCTTCGTCCCCATCGGAATGGGCGTTGCTACCCAAGAGATAAAGATCGTCATTCGAGTAGTTGAGATATGGTCTGCCGTTCATACATTCCTCACCAGTTTATGTAGACAAGAGATCCAGCTTCCGCCAGAAGCATTATATATTGAGATATTTGATCGGGTTCTGAGCGCCGAGCGGGAATAAGTGGCTCACATCGCCGTTGCGATACTTTTCCCGAAGATCCTCGGGGGCAAGTCGTCCCACAAACTCCCAACGAGCTTCGCTATTAAATCCCGATAGGTTCCGAGAGTTCATGGTCGCACCAGCGGGAAACCAACCTGATATCTCGTAGACCTCACGCACGATGCCCTCGAAGATGGCGAAGGCACACTCTGCCTGCTCACGTTTTTTACCCAGCTTCCAGATCCCCCTGGTGGCGTCATACAGCTCCATGACAGTTAGGCGGGGGTGATAGAGTCGGTTGATACGAATCAGGGCAGACGGTTCGGTGATGTCAATGCGACGGCGTTCATAGAAGGCCAGGAGGTCGCCCAGGGGGACGCGCCCATGTTGAAGGCTGTTCTTGCCTCTCACCCGATTGGTGAGGCTGGTGATCCCGAAAAGGTCAATAGCGGCCGCCTCAACGCGAAAGGCAGTCTTCTCATCGGCGAGGCCATGCGCCAGGAGTTCGATATGAGGCTCATGCCCCGCTGCTCGGATCTCTTCGATGGTTTTGGTCTTCTCAGTGTCTTTCGTGTCCGAAAGATGGTCGAGAACGCGTCGCCCTTTACCTTTTCCTATGTAGAACACGGAGTCGGAGAGGGGGTTGATGTAGAGGTAGACATACCAGCCCAAAGCCTTGGCAACGCTCTGTGAGATGGCAAGTGGTTGTGATTGCATATTCCCTCAGACTGGATCAAGATTCGCAGAACTTCAGTGCCCACTTGTTCTCGCCAAGCGTTTCCCAGTCGTATGGGACCAAAACAAGGGCGTCGATATCCATATAAGAATCGGCGAACGCCAGGGCTTTCTTCGCGGCGTTGTAGTTCGTAGGCGTCTTCTTCCCCGAGATCCACTTCCACCGAGGAACCCAGACTGCGCCAAACCGAGTCTTGTTGTGGACGTGGAACTTCAAGATGTCTTTGTAAACTTCGTCGTCTGCGCGATATCCCATGATCTCCATAGCGATGGCGAGATCCTCATGGAAGAAGTCGAACTCAAAACCGTCTTTGGTACGAGGATGTTTGAAGACTCGGTGATGCTCATAGCCACGAGGCGAAAGAAGGGAAAGCAGAGTTCTTTCGAGATCCTCGCTACTGGGGAACGGTGTTTTC
>JARGOJ010000586.1:5019-5996 GCA_029210225.1 Planctomycetota bacterium | reverse complement strand
GCAGCAAACTCGATTTCTCAGTTCTCGTATTATCAACACAAACGGGCAACGCTGTGACTCAAAGGTCGCGGCGAAAGCCGGTTTCAAATCGGGGGACGAGTTCATGAGCGGAGAAGGTCGCGGGAGCGCTTCAATGAATGATTTACGACGAAGCATTCAACAGGCCGGTGGAGACACCGGCTTCGTCTTTGAGCGCGGAGGCCAAAAGAAGACGCTGACTGCGAAGTTTCCAAGGCCTCGACGCAGTCCTAATCGGCAACCTGGCGCCCGTCTCAAAGTCTTAGGCATGTCCCTGACTCATGAAGGCTTAGAATTCGGATCTGTGCCCCCAGGTTCTGTCGCCGACAAAGCGGGTATGAAGACAGGTGACACTCTCCATCGCCGAGCCGGCAAAGCGCTCGCCTCTCTCGAAGAGTTGAGACAAGTTATTCAAGCGGCGAGCGGAAAAACGAGCTTTGTTTTTTGTCGGGGCAGGACAGAGCTGTCTCTGACAGCGGATTTTGCCGGAGAGAAAGCCAAGAAGAAGGCGAAGCTATGCTAAGCAACGGCTTCGACAGCTTCTAAACACCAAATTCGAGAGCAAATACCCGAGCGGAAGGCTTCTTTTGGGGTCATGCGCTCTTTTCGCTGGGATGTTGGCGTTGGCGCTCGTTAAAATCGAGTATTCTGTGTCACTTCCGAAGAAACAGCTCTCAAAGAGTTGTCTAACGATTGCCCGACTCAAGAATCTCATCCCTTTAGGACTCGTCAATGACCCCTGATCACTCTGAAGAACCGACACAGAGCATCGATCTTCGAACTCCGCTTACTCTCTCAAGTTCATTTTGCTTTCCGTTGCAGTCGAAGGCTGCCCGCCGCGAGGTCATCATTGGTGGTCTATGGCTGCTGGTCCCGATTTTCGGTTGGCTTATGAATATGGGCCATCGCATTCGATTTGTTCACAACATGCATTGCGGGCGCCCTCCTTTTCCTGCGTG
>JARGOJ010000586.1:0-4972 GCA_029210225.1 Planctomycetota bacterium | reverse complement strand
AAAACAGGGATTTATTACGGGTTTAGGTATGGTCTGGTACGGTTGGCCGGGGGTCACTCTAGTGGGGCTCGGCTACTACTATTCGCAAGATTGGGTCCTCGCGCTGGGAATCTTGTTGTGGATTCTAGCGGTCATCGCCATTCCAGGATACATGTCCCACTATTGCAAGAAATTGGATGTTCGTGAGATATTTAATCCTGCTCGCGCCCTTAGTCGAGTTTTCCAGGGGGGACGTCAGTATTGGAAGGTGTGGCTCATTGTGCTGCCGACCATGCTCAGTTCATTTTTGGGGCTATTGTTCTTTGGGATCGGGTTCTTATTTACCAGCGTTTGGTTTTGGCAAGTGGCGGGCTTTAGCTTCGCGACGGTGTTTACACAACGTTTTGATCTTGACCAACCATCATAATGGAAGGATTCACTAGTGAAAGGCTCAGTCTTTGTTGCCTGTAGTTTAGACGGGTTTATTGCGAGACCAAACGGCGATGTCAATTGGTTGCCGAGCGCGGCACCTGGGGAAGACTTTGGATATGAGGTCTTTATGAGTTCAGTCGATGCCTTGGTCATGGGCAAAAACTCATTTAACATTGTCAGGTCCTTCAGTGAGTGGCCCTACAAGGATAAAAAGGTCGTGGTGTTGAGCCGCGAGAAGTTGGAAATTCCCAGTGAATTAAGTCACTGTGTCGAACAGATGGCTGGAGAGCCTCTCGAATTAATGCGTGCCTTCTCTGATAAGGGTTGGAGTCACGTTTATATCGACGGCGGAAAGGCCATCCAGACATTTCTAAACGCGGGACAAATCCAGCAGTTAATCATCACACGAATTCCCATTTTGCTCGGTGAGGGGATTCCTCTTTTCGGCCCGTTAAAATGGGATCTGAACCTCGATCATGTCGATACAAAGATTTACGAGAATGGCATGGTGCAAAGCCGTTATGAAGTATGCCCTGGACAATTTGCCTGAACTCTCTTGTTAAAAGGCTCGGTGAAGAATGAAACTCGAACAGATTAAAGCAATTGATCGACCGAGCCCGAAGCAGCTGACTCTCTACTTTATCAATTGTGCTTTAGGAGCCGTGTTTACCTTGGGTATCGCGCTCGCGCCGATCGTTATTGGAATGGTGCCGCTGTTCATTCGTTACTACACAATGCGCTATCGCTTCGATGAGAGCGGGGTTGGCGTCAGTTATGGTTACTTCTTCCGCCATGAGTCCTATCTGACCTACGATAAGATTCAAGACATCCATTTGAACAGAGGCTTTATTGAGCGTTGGCTCGGATTGGGAACGGTCGAGGTTCAGACGGCTGCAGGATCTTCTGGGGCAGAGGTCACCTTCATTGGATTGACACAATTCGACGAAGTTCGCGACTTCCTCTATGCTCGGATGAGACAAGGCAAAGGTACTAAGCGCCCTAAAGTTGATCCGTCCGGGGAAGGAGAAGCGGGCCTTCAAAGTGACTCAGATTCAGAAGCTCTGGCCTTGCTCCGATCGATTCGGGATGAAGTGAGCGAGCTGAAAGCGGCGGTCCTCGCTCAGCAAGACCCTGCGGGAGGACACGCATCGTGATTGATTGGTGGATATCGCTCGCTCGACGCTACTTAAAACTCCCTGAAGGCGACCCCAAGCTTCCAGGAGACCCAAAGACAAACAAGACTTGGAACCCCGACGAAAAGTACCTGCACTATTCGCTCCTGGGCTTCTACATCGGCGCGTTCTTCGCCGTCCCTGTTTCTTTCATCCTCTTCTTAGTGAGCGTCCTCCTCTTCCCAGAAATGGAGAAGGAAATGACCACGGCGGGCGCCCTTTTAGTTTGCCTTGGATTAGTGATGGTGAGCTTATTCATTTTGGTCTCAATGGCCGTCAGCTACGCGATTATTCACATTGAGTTGGATATGTTGCGTTATACGCTGACAGACAATGTGGTCCGCTTGCGTCGAGGCGTCATGAAGGTTGAAGAGGTCACATTAAGCTACGTCAACATTCAGAACGTGAAGTTCTCCCAGGGGCCCCTTCAACGGTACTTTGGCATCGCCGATTTGATCGTGGAGACCGCTGGGGGAGGGCAGGCGCTCAATCCTCAGCAAGGAGCTGGGGTGCAACACCACCAGGGTCTGATAAAAGGGGTGAGTCGACCAGAGGCGCTCCGCGATTTGATTCTGAAAAGAGTGCAGGAGGCGAAGGGAGCGGGGCTCGGTGACGATAGCAGGGAAGAAGACGACGATGAGGCTCCCCCTGGGGCCTCGGTCATGAGTAGCCGCGAGGGCCAAGCATTGCTCCGAGAAATCCGCGATTCTCTAAAGGTCGTGAATTCTTCTTTTCGCAAAAAGTGATCGTTTCACCGGACCTTGGAAATAGTCAAAGAATGCGGACTATGCTTGCTTCAGAAGCCGTTTTCTGATAAAGAACTAGGTCATTCATTTAGATATTTTTGATTGTAATTCATTAGATAGAGGTGGCTAGCATTGAGCGCGGACCTTCGACTCCAACTTGAACGAGTTTATCATTGGGAAAAGAACCATCCCGATCGAATTCAATTTACACAGCCTGTGGGCGGTGGCGTCGTGAAAGAAATGACTTGGAAACAAGTCGTGGACCAAGCTCGCCGCATGGCAGCCTACCTGAGGGCTCAAGACTTCCCCGAGAAAAGCCACATCGCGATTTTCTCTAAAAACACGGCCTATTGGATCATCGCCGACTTAGCCATCTGGATGGCCGGGCATGTCTCCATTCCTCTCTATCCAACCCTCGCTCCCGACACCATTAAATACATCCTTGAGCACAGCGAGAGCAAAATGGTCTTCGTTGGCAAGCTTGATGGCTTTGAAGGCATGAAGGCTGGTCTCCCTGACGACTTGCCTAAGGTCGCCATGCCACTTAGCCCAAAGACGGACTACAAGCACTGGGACGAGATCCTCAAAGAGAACGAGCCCATCTCAGATAGCCCGACTCGCGATAGCGAAGATATGGCCACCATGGTCTACACCTCGGGAAGCACCGGACGCCCCAAAGGTGTTATGGTCAGCTTCAAGGCTATGGCTGCATCCGCGCAGGGCGTCGGCTCTCTCCTGCAAATTCACGAGGGCGATCGTATGCTCTCGTACCTACCTCTCGCACACGTGCTTGAGCGGATGTTAGTGGAGACTCACAGTCTTATCTACGGATTCAAGGTCTTCTTCGCCGAGAGCCTGACGACCTTTGTCGAAGACTTGCGCCGCGCCAGCCCAACGCTCTTCGTTTCGGTCCCTCGCCTCTGGCTCAAGTTTCAGCTCGGTGTCTTCAAGAACATGCCTGCGAAGAAGCTGGCCTTCTTGCTCAAGATCCCAATCCTAAGTGGCATTGTCCGCAAAAAAGTGCTCACAAAACTGGGCCTTCAAAATGTCCGCTTCGCCGGTAGCGGCTCGGCTCCTATTCCTCCCGAGCTTATTCAATGGTACAACGACCTCGGCCTTGAGCTCCTCGAAGCCTACGGCATGAGTGAGAACTTCGCGTTCTCCCATTGCTCGAAGCCTGGAATGGCCCGCGTTGGTTTCGTCGGAAACGTCTACCCAGGGGTTGAACACAAGATCAGTGAAGAAGGCGAGATTCTTGTTAAGAGCCCCGCGACTATGATGGGCTACTACAAGCTGCCTGATAAGTCCGCCGAGAGCTTCACCGAAGACGGATTCCTAAAGACCGGAGATCGCGGAGAAATCGACGAGAAAGGTCGCCTCAAGATCACTGGACGGGTCAAAGAACTCTTTAAGACCAGTAAAGGTAAATACGTCGCTCCTGCTCCTATCGAGAACAAGCTTCTCGTTTCTCCTCTCCTCGAAGCAGCATGCGTAGCCGGTTCGGGTCATCCTCAACCTCACGCCGTTGTGATGCTCGCTGAAGATCTTCGTCCAAAACAAAAGGACGCTTCAGCCCGAATTGGATGGGAAAAAGAGCTTGTCGCTCACTTGGACGCTGTCAACGCGAAACTCGATCACCACGAGCAAATGCAGTTTATCGCTATCGTGAATGATGTGTGGAGCATTGAGGATGGCTTTCTTACTCCAACGATGAAGATTAAGCGCAACGTTGTCGAAGAGACCTACAAGCCACACCTCGAAACGTGGTACGGCAAGAAGGCAAAAGTGATCTGGATGGATTGATTCCACTCACAGCGTCTTAGCCAAAGATAGGAAGAGAGGGGGATAAGAGCCAACGCTCCTATCCCCCTCTCTTCTTTTTTCATCACTGATTTGGGTCAACATTTAGAAGACTAAATCGCTGGCGATCACTTAGATTTCATGACCCAGACGCCGCCCCAGTCTTCTGGTGGGGGCTCAATTTTAAGGGCTTGGCAACGATCAACATAGAGCTTGGAACACTTGTCATTGGGATTGATTGAGAGCACCTCATTGAAGGCCTCTAGGGCATTGTCCCAACGCATTTCTCGGTAAAGTTTGATTCCGTCTCGGAACAAGCCAATGACCTTAGATAATTGGGGGAAGGTCTCGTCGTTGTAGTAGTCGAGGATCTCGTAGACAGCGACAGGCTTGGTCTTTCCCTTAACGATCACGCGGTCCACTTCGCGGGTGCGGTAAGTTCCCTTGACTTTTGAGAGTGTGTATTCACTGACAAGAATGCGAGCGCCGTAGGTTTTACAAGCGCTCTCCAGGCGTGCCGCGAGGTTGACTCCGTCCCCGATGACCGTGTAGTCCATTCGCTTGGGTGAACCAATGTTTCCTGAAACGACCATTCCAGTATTCAAACCGACGCCCATTTCAATGGGCTTCTTACCATGGGCGATGCGGTCTTTGTTGTATGTTTGAAGGTCGGAAATCATTGAGATGGCGGTGCGAACAGCGCGGTCCTCGTCGTCTCCATGGGCCAAAGGAATACCGAAGACTGCCATAATGGCGTCGCCGATAAACTTGTCGAGCATGCCGCCTTCTCTGGAAATACACTCCACCATGATCGTGAAGTACTCGTTGAGCAAGGCACCCGTT
>JARGOJ010000585.1 GCA_029210225.1 Planctomycetota bacterium | reverse complement strand
ACTATGAATTTAAGAATGCCAGAACACTAGTGATTCATGATGAAATCTGACGAGTTAAAGAGCGCCCACATAATGTCTTCACAAGTGGCGACGTTGGAGCCGCCTCCCTTGAGGTGTTTACTAAAAGTCTTTAGCTCAGACTTTGTCGGATAACGACTAAGCACAGCGAGAAAGAGCGCTTTCACGATTTTCTTCGGAGATCTGTTCGCCGCCAGGATACGAGACATCATTGAGCCCCTCTTCGCCTTGACATACTCGTTGACGAATTTGCCATTGAACATCATGAGGGTTTGGGGAACGGTTCCATCGAAGGCGTCTGGGTTTCCGTTGGTCTCTTCGTCACCATAGAGGCGGTCGAACTGTCTTAGTAGCTGAGACTCTTTGGTCAAGAAAGTCTTGAGGCCGTCCATACCTGGCTTTTTCTTAGCCTTTGCGTCTTTGCCTTTCGTGGGCTTCATCTTCTTTTCAGGCTTACGAACCCAATCACCAAGAGCATCAGGATCTTGCCCAGTTGCGCGAAGAAGAGACGCGGCAATTTGGCGAGGAGTCAGGGGTCGGAGTGATGCACGAGCGAAGAGCCAAACTTCTTGCTGAGCCTTGATGTTCGCTTCTTCCCGCTTCTCTTCATCTTCCGAATCTTTGTATTTCTCGGCTTCCACGGCGGGGTCGAGACCCTTCGTTCGCCGAGAGCTGCGTTGATAGGCACGAGAGTGAACAATGGCGCGAATCAAGTGGCGAATACTGTATCCATTGGCGACGAAGTCTTCGGCGAGGAAACTCAGAAGCATAGGGTGATAGCCTTCGCTGCCCTCAAGGTCTTCAACCGGATCGACAAGGCCCCGCCCAAACATGGCTTTCCAGACACGATTCACAGACATGCGAGCGAAATAGGGGTTCTCTTTCTCAGTCATAAGCACAGCGATTTTCTCGCGGAGTCCAATTTCTTTCTTCTCAACAGTGAGCTCGCCGGCTTCCTTCTCGAAGAGGAATTTGGGTGGGAAGGTTTTGTCGTATTCAGCGTCTTTGAGCTTGTAAGCGTAGGGTTGGTCGTCTTTAGAGAAGTAGGCAGCGAAGTGGTGAAACTGCTCTTGCTTCCACGCTGTGAAAGGATGATCGTGACACTGGGCACACTGAATTTGTAGACCCATAAAAACGCGGGTTGATTGCGCGGCCATATTCGTCGGATCACGACCCCAGCGACGGGCGAAGTAATTCGCAGGACCTTGTTCCTGTATTGTCGCTTTCACGATATCAGTAAGGGGTTTACGAGCCTGAAGTTCTTTCGCCATCCAGGTCCGGTAACCCGCTGAGCGCCGAACTCGGCGACCCAACCAACCGTCAGAGAAGACGTTGGCAAAGTGAAGATCGAAGCGCCTCGATTCAATCAACTTTTCAATGAGTTGGATGCGCTTCTCTTTGTTCTTGTATTTCACAAAGGCAGCGACAAGTTCAGGGGGAGGAATCACCCCATTTAGGTCGAGGGAGAGGCGGCGGATGATCTCTTCATCGGTCGCCTGAGGAGCAGGTTGGATATCGGCTCGGCGCATGGCTTGGTCTATGCGCGCATCGATCATCCGAGTCACCGCGAAGGCCTTGGCTATCGAAGCTTCTTTGGCCTCTTTAGCAGCCTTTCGAGCGGCCTTTTCTGAATCGTCAGCGGATACAAAAAAAGGTGTGAGCACTCCGGCCAACACCCCGCATAACAGAACCCTCTTGAGACTCATGCTTTCCTCCTGTAAAACCCTATTTTCATTGATCTTCCTTACTCCGTCCTAACTAATAGGCCGCGCTTTGTCATGCCTTCTCTCCTCAAAATAAAATAAAATTTCCTGAGTGAGACAAAAGACGTAAAAAAGCTGCAAGCCTAATAATTCCTAGACTTTCCGCTCTTAAGCAAGGTGCTTTTTAAAGAAGTCGAGCATACGCCGCTCCATGTAAAGTCGCCCTGACTCGTTGCGAGGCATGTGTCTCTCATTTGGAAACAGCACAAGGTCATAATCTTTGTCGGCTTCAATCAGGGCATTGATCAGCCGCGCTGTATGTCGGAAATGAACGTTCTCATCGATCAAACCGTGGATCAACATGAGAGAACCTTGCATGCTTTGGACTTGGTGAAGGACCGATGATTCCTTGTATCCCGCAACGTTTTTTTGCGGCTGCCCCATATAGCGTTCGGTGTAGTGAGTGTCGTACCCATCCCAGTGAGTTACCGGGGCTCCAGAGATGCCGGCCTTAAACACGTCTGGCGCGTTGATAAGACACATACAGGCCATGTAGCCCCCATAGGACCAACCCGCGACGCCTACCCGCTCTTTATCGACGAGGCCTTTTTCGATGAGATGGCGGACTCCGTCCACTTGGTCTTCAACCTCAACAACACCCGTCTTATGTCTCAAAGGAAGCTCGAAGGCGAGGCCACGGTTGGCGCTTCCTCGATTGTCGAGGCGCAGAACATGAAATCCTTGTGTCGCCCAGTATTGCGCTCTCATATCGACAGTCGTCGCCCAGGCGTTGAGCACCCGCTGCGCATGGGGACCGCCATAAACATGGACTAACAAGGGTTTTGGCTGACCATCGTCTTCAACAGCCCGATAAAAGGCGCCAAAAAGTGTGTCGCCGTGACGATTTTTTATGGTCAACAAATCCGGTGGAGTCAGCTTCCCAGGGCGCTTATCCTTTTCTTCCGAGTCCGCCAACGTCACACGGGTCTTACCATCGAGAGAGCAAAGATGGACTTTGGGAGCGCTGCTGAGAGAGCTAAAAGTGTCGAGATACCTATCCTGTTTGCTCTGCAAGGTGACCGAATGCCATCCACTGTCCTCAGTGATTTTAGTGGGCTCTCCGCCATCCAATGAGACACGATAGAGTTGCCGTTCGAGCGCCGACTCTTTTGTGGCCATGAAATAAAGCAAGCGCCCAGGCTCATCAATTTTGACGATGCGGGTCACCATCCACTCGCCGCTCGTGAGGTCGCGGAGTTTTTTCCCATCACGCTCATGAAGAGAGAGGTGAAAGAAGCCTGAGTTTTCAGACAACCAAAGGAAGTAGCCACCCTTCTTCAAGGCCGAGAAGCCATTGTGTAGGTTGATCCACGCCTCAGGTTGCTGGTCGCGAAGCAGGGCTTTGAAGGCGCCGTTGTCGACATCGATATCGAGGAGCTCTAACCAGGTTTGATCTCTATTTTGGACTTGGACTCCAAGGTGACCGTCGGGAAACCAGTCAACACGGGCGATGTATATCTCTTCACCGTAGTGAGCTTCGAGGTCAAACCAAGTGGGATCACCGCCATCGCTGCCAATCACTCCGAGGCGAACTTTAGGATTTTTGGCGCCAGCGAAGGGATAATGGTGATGCTCAACAACAACTTGGTCTTTCCCTTGATGAACGATTGGATAGCGATCGATGTGCCGCTCGTCTGCTTCGAGGATCGCGAATCGCTGACCCTTGGGAGACCAGAAATATCCTGAACTCCGGCCCATTTCCTCCTGAGCAATGTAATCGGCCACCCCCCTCGTGGTGCCAAGTTCACCGCTGGTCAGCTGGACCGCATCGCCGCCTTTGGTGGGCACCTTCCACAGCTCACCATCGCGAACAAACGCAACAGTTTGACCATCCGGGGAGATTTTCGGGTCGAGACAGGGGCTCTTGCCTGAGGTCAGCGCTCGTCGCTCCCCGGTTTCACTATTTATGATGTGCAGATTTCGCTCAAAGTTTACGAGCAGTAACGCCGAACGACCCACTCGTTGGTATGCGGTGATCCCAGAGCTTCTTTGCCGAAGGCGCTCTTTGAGCAAGGCTTCTTCCAAGGTCTCTTTTTCTCTGGCCAAGTCTTTCCCTGAGACATCCCAGAGCATTTTCGAATGCCCCGAATCGATGTCCTGAATCCAGAGGGAATTTTTCATATCGCCGGTGTGGCTGTGAAGATAGGTCACATGCTTGCCGTCGGGGCTTAGACGGTAGGAACTTGGTAACATCGACCCGGGGTATGGGTATCGAGCAATATCCAATAATCCAGGGCGGTCCGAGTTGCTGTAAAAGGTCTCAAGGGTCATAGAGGCGTTGACTCCCGTATACAGATTGAAAACATTTCGGTCCCGAAACATTGAATCCTTGGGACCTTCTCTTCGATAGAGAAAAGTAGTGACGCTCGATTTTAACAGGTTTTCAGGTCCATGAAATCCATGAGAACCCCGGGATTCGGCGCGCTTTCTACCAAGCCTCCAGAGAGTATGTTTCAATAGAGGCGCTTCGTTTTTGAACATGGATATTCTTCAGGTTTTGACTATGCCCAACAACAAATCTCGTTTGTTCCTCTCCCTAAGCATCACCTTGATTTGCGCTGCGTCTGGCGGCCAAACAGTGTATGCCCAGGACAAGAAGAAAAAACCGCTGAAGTCCAAGCAGGAAACCATCACCAAGCTGGTGGATTTAGCTCGGCGAATGAGAGCCACTGGTCGCTATGACGGCGCCGTCGCCGCTTATTTAAAGGCGAAGGATCTCGCGGTTACGAAGGACCTGAAGCAAGGCCTCGTCGCCGAATGCGGTGAAGTCTTGGTCTTTCAAAAGAAATTCAAGAAGGCTCTCCAAATCTACAGTCAGACTCGCCAATCGGAGCTTGAGATTCGACTTCTTATTAAGTTGAAGTTCTTCCGTCGCGCCATATCCACAGCGCGGCTCTACAACAAGACCCGCCTCGAAGGCGATGCGTTTATGGGCTTGGGGCAGTTCAAAGAAGCGCTTAAGGTCTACCGAATGGGCAATCACCGGGTCGGCGAAGCCCGGGCCCTGATTTTTATGGGTTTCAAAGACAAGGGGGTGAAGATCTTCATCGCCGAACGTCGCCACGCTCAAGCTGCCGAAGTCTACAAGACTTTGAAGAAGCCAGACCTCGCAAAGACTCAGTGGCAGCTCGCCAAAGCCCAGTACGAAAAGCGTTTGGTCAAGCTCATCAACGAAATTCGGAAGTTCCGCGCCGAGCTCGACCCCGATAAGCGCAAGAGCATGAAGCTAAGGCCCCTCACCGATTTCAGCCGCCGTATCCTTCGATTGAAGTTGGCCCGTCGCTATCGCTTATGCGCAAGCAGCTATGAGGACCTCGCAAAGACCCAAGAAAACTTAGGCAACCGAGGCTCGACCAAAAAGCTCCTCTCGCAAGCGATCAAGTTCCTCAAAATGTATAAGACAACCTTTACAGATAACGGTAAAGACCAGTTTGGAGTCGACCGAATCACTCAGTCCGATTTCCTGACAAGAATCGGCGCCCTTCAAAAACGAGTTGAAGCTCCATAACCACTATCACACCAAAATCAGGAGTCAAATATGGATTTCGCACGTCCAGAATTCGCGAAGAGCATGTATCCCTATCTTGAGGGACTGCTGCCGTCGCGTCACGAGGCCATTTTGGAGATGGAACGGCACGCAAAGGAGAATCGTTTTCCTGCAATTGGCCCGCTCGTGGGAAATTTTGTGCTGCAACAAGCGCGGATGATCGGTGCCAAGCGCATTTTCGAGATGGGATCTGGCTTTGGCTATTCCGCGGCGTGGTTCACTCAAATCCCAGATGCCCATGTGATTTGCACTGATGGAACCCCCGACAACCGTGATTTGGCCGAGGACTACCTCACGCGATTGGGAGTTTGGGATCGGGTCGACTTCAAGGTTGGCCGGGCCCAGGACTACCTCAAGGCGGAGCTTGGTTTATTTGACATTATCTTCTGCGATATCGACAAAGAGCAATATCCCGACGCCTTTAAGCTGGCGTTAACGAAGGTTCGTGTCGGCGGCTTGCTCATATTCGACAACGTTTGCTGGAGCGGCTATGCCTGGGAAGATTTACCGGCGAACGCCGAGCCATACATGCATAAGATGACCCCTGGGGTCAAAGAACTCAATCGGCTTTGCGCGGCGATCGACAAAATCCAACACGCTATCAATCCGACTCGAGATGGCGTCGCGGTGATGCTCAAAATCGCCGAATGAGGCTATGAAGTAAGAGTTCTAAGG
>JARGOJ010000584.1 GCA_029210225.1 Planctomycetota bacterium | reverse complement strand
GAAACGTCAACTCATTCATCTCTTCGTCAGGGATGCAGACGAAGCCACTGGGAACAGCAACGTCCTCTTTGTAACGGAGGTGGCACTTGCAGGCTGCGACAAACACGGGACGACCATGCCGGTCATTTTCACGGCAGCGTTCCTCTATGACGGAACCTTCGCCGGTGATGTCAGGTCGGGACTCGGGGATTATTGGTACTACCAGAATCCTATCCATGGAAGCGACACATTCGAGGTTCAGGAGATCGGAGATGGTTGTTTTCAATCTTCTACATCGAACGAAAAGAAGGCGGCGGCATATCAGTCTCTCGTCGGTGCTGTCATTACACACCGACCCTTGGAGAGTGTGACTGACCAGGAGAGCGTCAAACAGTTAATGCTGTCTCTGATTGGGCTTGAGGATGAGGTTCTACAATTCTTTTCTTCTGACACGTTAAAGATTGAAGAGGGTGAAGGGTGAAAGTAAGTTCTACATTCACCCAAATCACCTTTCTGAAGACCGGTTGGGTAAAGGAAAATCCTGGCTATCTCGTTCAGGTTGGTTCGTACATCGACGCGACCTTTGAGGACATTTCAAGAGTGCATCCCAAATATCAAAAAAACTCAGCCACCATGCCGGATTCGAGAAAAAGGCGGTGTCTGTACGTTTTTCGATCCAAGAACGCTGATCTCATTCCCATCGCAAAGCCTAAACAGTTAGGTGTGAAAGTTCGTTCAATCTCCGGGCGTAGGAGCAACTTTCTATGGTTTTAAAGTCCGATTTTGTTTTTAACGCAATCAAAGTGCTTACTAACAGTTCGCTCCACATCGAGCGGTCAATCAAACAACTCGATATGAAGATCGACATTTCTGTGACAGCGAAGCTTAAAGGGGGATTGGCCCTCTTAGAAAAGACTTCCCAGGCACCTGAGAGTCAAAAAACCTCTCTTATGCATTTAGCACTTCAATCACTGGAAGAGGCAGCAGCAAGTTTAGAGGCACTGGCTCAGTTGGACGAGACCTCAACAATCTCAGCAGACCTGAAAGACGCAGCACTTTCATTCTTTACTTTCGGTCTAAAAGAGAGCGATAACGAGAAGAATGCGTCAATTTTTGTCAAAAAAATGACTTACATATACGGCTTCGTGGCAGCGCGAAGAGCCATAAGAGAATGTGAAACTGCTCTCTGTTTACAGAATTCAGCCAGTGTGGATTTTGTTTCAATTCTGGGTTCTACAATCGAGAGATATGCTACGCCAACTTTGGGTTTCTCAAACGTACTTCGAGAGACTGGCGGCGATAAAGCAACTTCAGACTTCCGCGTTTTTATGGCAGAAAGCTATTTCCCAAATAAAGAGTGGCCTGTTGAGCTAAAAGATCGATCCCAAGCCTTCGAGACCTTATACTGGAGGGGATTGAACCTTGAATTGAATGTTGAATCTCTGTCTGAACGGCTTAGGGAAAGATCTGGAAACGCCATACAGCTTTTACTCAAGATTATTGAACTGATTAGGGAATAATTTGGCGGTTGTAGTAAAACGAGGGTTGGCGATTGTTGATGCTAACGCTGCCTTGTCTGTGGATCATTAGGGCTGCGATCCACGCAACGCTTAAGTGTTTGGGAGGAAGACATGAACGAGGTCGAGGTCATTCGCAAGAGCCGCCGCTTTCTTCAAAAGAAGGGCCTCTTCAATCAGAGTGTCTCACGACTCTTCACCGATTCTCATTCTACGCTGACCAGTGAAAACGACCTCAAACCCTTCCAACGCTTCACTGTGGACATGAAGGACTTCGTTGTTCATCCCGATCTCGTAGGGCAGCTCGCGGACGGTGAGACCCTCATCGCAGTCGAGACGAAGGGCGAATCAGACTTGCTCAAGGGTCTCGCGCAGGCCGAGCTTTATCAGGTCGCCTTTCACGGAACTCTACTTGCCGCCGATTCCGGCAAGCTCACCACTGCCTTCGTGGACTATGCTCGGCGAAAAGGTGTTGGCGTCCTCGCAGTGGGTGATGAGGTCAAGCTCGCACATCCACCGCTCTTAACCATGCCTCAGCGAGATGCGTATCGCTTCGTTGAACGGCAACTCTCAAGTGTCGTCGAGTTGACGAGCGGCAACACCTTCACGCTCAATCTTCCAACGCATTATCTCGTCTGGAGCATCTTTCTCGAATCGGACGAGACCTACACCATTGATCCAAAAAAACCGCTCTGGGGTTCTTATCCCATGCCTGAGAAGACCTGGAAGGGCGCGCTACGGGGAGCGCGGAAGCTTGGGTTGGTGACCGGCGCTGGGACAGAACTTGCTTTAACACCAGTGGGCGCGGCGGTGAAGGACATCCTGCCAGACTTGAAAACTTGGTCGAAGACCCATGAGATCATCAAGAAGGCTTCCAATAAGATGACCTTAGCGGCAGAACAACCAGCCGCCGCAGGCGCGCTCAGGCTTCTTCTCCTTCGAGACCCTATCATTGAGTTGTTGATCCAGGGACTGGAACTATTTCAAGAACGCCGCGCTTCCTTCGTGGACCTTGCTAAAGCGTGTGATAGTCTCGATCATGCCCGAGCGCCGATCTTCTTTCTCCAACCAAGCGCCACTGCGAACCTGAGTGATGACAAAGGACGGATAGACTGGACCAAGGCGGAGGGATTAGACTTTCGCTCGTCGTCATTCTATCAATACAAGAGCATCCTCAAACATGCCGGGATTTTGACAGCGACAACCAAACTTGGAGGATCATCAACGAAGGGATATGACCCGAGCGCAGATATATGGGAGCTTGCCTAAAATGCGCTTGCTTTGACATGGCTCACTTCCGATGATGACGGGAGTGGGGCAATCTGAATGATGACGGAGCAGGAATTTCTCAAACGGCTGGAGGGTATCAAAGCCTGGGACCAACGGGGCAAACGCGCTCCTCACAAGCCATTGCTTCTTCTTATGGCGCTCGGCAATATTCAGCGCCAGGAGCCTGATCTACGCTTCAAGGATATCGAGGCTCGGCTTGGCGACCTCATTGTGGAGTTTGGACCGTCGGGAGCGCGAAAGAACCCTCACCAGCCCTTCTATCGACTCCGAAATGATGGACTCTGGGAGGTCCGAGCGCCCCACGGAGTTGATATTCGAGAAACGTCATCAGGGGACGCCCGCATCACGGACTTGCGAAAGGCGGAGGGTGGTTTCACTTCTCATTACGATACGCTCCTTCGCTCGAAGCCGGACCTGATAGCAAAGGCGGCGAAGGTCTTGCTGGATCGTCATTTTACGCCGGGTCTTCATGAAGACATTTTGATGGCTTTGAACATGGCTGTGGAGCGACGGACGTATGGGAAGAGCGTGGTCAAGCGAGATCCAAAGTTCAGGTCCATGATTCTGACAGCCTACGAAGCGAGCTGCGCGGTTTGCGGCGTCGCGGTGACGATGAATGGGATTTCCCTCGGACTTGAAGCGGCTCATGTGCGCTGGGCGTGTCATGACGGTCCCTCAACCGTGGATAATGGCGTTTGTCTTTGCGCCTTTCACCACAAAGCGCTGGACAGAGGCGCTCTTGGAATCACTGAGGATCATCGTGTCAGAATCGCCCCTGGAATCGAGGGCGAACTCGCTGAGGCCATGTTCTTTCGCTACGGAGGCGAGAAGTTAAGGGAGCCGAAAGCTGCGCCCCATATCTCCCGCGAGTTTCTTGGGTGGCACGGGGAGCATATCTTTAAAAGCGAAGCCGCTTAGGTCCGACATTGCCATGGATTCGGACCTCCTCAGTGAAAGCCGAGACAGCTTTCGCGGATGTCATAATCATCATCTAAAATGATAGCTGAACCGAAGCAATATTCATTTTGGCATTAGGGAGGTCTATGCTTCTAACTAAAGACATTGAGTCAATCACCATTGATGACATCAAGCGGTTTATCGACCGTCCAAAAGTTGAACAACAAACCATTGAGTTAAAGAAGGTTTTTGAGAAGCATGGCGCTGGCGGTCGAGTGGTTGACAAGGTTGCCGAACGCATTCTGCTTTCAATTGTTGCTTTTGGGAATACTTGGGGCGGAGTTGTATTGGTGGGTGTTGACGATGACGGGCGAAGAAACCCACAAGACGAGATCGTGGGCGTTGACTATAAGGCACACCATTATGACCAAGTCAGAGATTTAATCTGGTCTCGGATTCGTCCCCCCCTTCCTTTCGAGATTCGACATATTCCATTTGAAAGTGAGCCAAGCCGTTGTGTTTGGCTGATCCGGGTTAACAGGAGTCCAAGATTGCCACACGAATACGTGAGTCCTGACGCCAATCGGATTTTCTTTAAGCAGCGTCACGCTGACACAAACCGAGATATGAACCTACAAGCCATTGAGTATCTTCTTCAGGAGAGATCGCGGAATCAGGAATCACTAAACACAGCTATCGAAAACAATAAGCCATTAAAGGAATCAAACGTTATCGAAATAAGAGCGGTTCCCCTCCAACCGCGCCGAGAACGTTTGTTACGCCCAGAGTTGGAGCGCGCAATTCGCCAATACAGCATCGATCATTTCATGCCTGGGTTGAGATACGATCAATTCTCGGAAGATCGCACCCGTACGTCTTACACTCTCAAAGTCTTTCAAGAAGCAAGGGAAAGCCAGCCAGAACCAAACATCGTAACGAGCGTTACCTGTGAGTTAGATGGCTCTCTTTGTTTGAGAGATTGGCATCAGGCCTATGGACAAAACTTTGACATCGAGCGCTTTATTCGCCGATTGGCTGAATTTGTTCATTGCTATCGAGATGTTCTAAAACACATGAACCATCAAGCTGATAGCTACTTCTATCTGAAGATCGGTTGGGCGGGAGTGTCGAAAAAGGTTGTTGACACTGAAGGTGAAGTGGGTTTGAAGCGTGCAGACGAGCGGCTGATTTCACCTGAAGCCGGGCATGTGCAAAACCTATATAGCTTTCGGGACATGAACAGGAACCCTGACCCCTTCTCTCTTTATCCTCCAATCACTGTGCAATTTCATGATCTACATGAACGCATTGAGAATGAGACCTCCGACCTATATGGCTGCTTCCTGAGAGAACTTGGGCTTCCTTTTGACTCCGATAGTATTTTGAGAATTGTTGCTTATTGGCTTCGTAGGGCAGAAGAAAATGTTTCCTTTGCGAGAAATATAAGACAAGCGCCCCCTTGAAACGAGAACTCAGTCGGCGTTCAGATACTTGATGGGGTTTTGAGCGCCCGAGGGGAAGAGGTGGCTCACATCACCGTTGCGATATCTTTCACGCAGCTCATCGGGCGTAAGACGACCAACGAATTCCCAGCGCGCATCGCTATTAAATCCAGTTAGATTCCGAGAGTTCAAGGTCGAACCGGCGGGAAACCAACCTGATATCTCGTAGACCTCACGCACGATGCCCTCGAAGATGGCGAAGGCACACTCTGCCTGCTCACGTTTTTTACCCAGCTTCCAGATCCCCCTGGTGGCGTCATACAGCTCCATGACAGTTAGGCGGGGGTGATAGAGTCGGTTGATACGAATCAGGGCAGACGGTTCGGTGATGTCAATGCGACGGCGTTCATAGAAGGCCAGGAGGTCGCCCAGGGGGACGCGCCCATGTTGAAGGCTGTTCTTGCCTCTCACCCGATTGGTGAGGCTGGTGATCCCGAAGAGGTCAATAGCGGCTGCTTCAACGCGAAAGGCGGTCTTCTCATCGGCGAGGCCATGCGCCAGGAGTTCGATTTGAGGTTCATGACCAGCAGCGCGAATCTCTTCGATGGTTGCGGTCTTTTCGATGTCTTCGCTGTCCGACCCCATTTGCAGGGGTCAGGACTCAGGACTGTTTCAGTGACCATAGTCACTCAACTCTCCAAAGTCTTGCTCCACGCATCCACGGTGTCACTCAACTCGGCACGCTTCTTCGCAAACTGTGACTTTCGATGACCGTTAGCACCTGACGGGTGAGGAAAACCGAACAGGCAGTGATCTGAGTTCAGATTGCCGACTTTAGCCGCGTGTTTCACAAGTTCGGAGGCTGCCTTTCCGAGTGGAACA
>JARGOJ010000583.1:653-6014 GCA_029210225.1 Planctomycetota bacterium | reverse complement strand
GGAAGTCATTTTCTCCAACAGTTTTCAAAATACTGTGGCTCAACTGTCCAGAAAAGTACATCAATGAGAATTCACCTTCATTGACGATGTTCTCCATAAATGGCTGTACCATGCATTCCCTATTTTGAAACAAATTAACAATCTCTTTTAGATCGACCTTGCTTCCTTTTTTGATTCTGAAAGTGTCGTCTGCATTGGCTCCTACAATTGGTTTGATAACGATCTCATCAGTCTTCAAAGTGCCGAAGAAACTTGAAATCTCCTCCTCTTTCAAGGGCTCTCTTTTAAGGGTGGGAACCAGCTCGACGCCTTTCCTTTCAAGCTCAAAGAGATAATTTTTATTGATGTTCCATTTTACTATTTCCAAGCTGTTCATTAGCTTTGCAGTGGATGCATCAATTTCGGCGAGTGTTTCAAGAAATTGACTGGGGCGATCTTGGTAGTCCCAAGGGCTTCGTATCACCACGACGTCAAAGTTATTCCAATTGACTTTCTGATCCCAAGGCACATTGACGACCTCCCAACCAAGGTTTTTGAGGGGCTCATGAACAAGATTATCATCAATAAACCAACCTTCAGTGTTGGCGATCGACAAAAAAGCGCATTTGGGCGTGGTCATCGGCTTTAACCCAGAATATATATAAGAGGTGATGGGGGCAGGGCTGTCAGAGCGCGGATATCTTGCGCGAAGCGGCGGGCTTTGTCAAACAGATCTTGGTGGAGGGAGTGATAGGGAAAGCTGAAAGCAATCAATCACGAATCATTTTTGTCGTGCTGATCCGCATCGGCTGCGCTTGAGTCTCTTCTGGCACTATCTTTTGATAAACAGCAAAGCCGTCTGAGACATTCCAATATACGACAGAGTTCTCCTCCCTAAGGTCCCCCGATTGATACTTCACCACAGTGAGTGAATGGATTTTGGCGATCTTCTTTTGCTCGACATTCAGCAGCGCGACCAGTGTTGAGCGGGTGCTTCGCTGCCATTTTTTCTCGGGATGAACCTCTCCCTGAGCCCATTGATCGCCAATCTTATAGTCTCTGTCCTCTAATGGATAGTAATGTCCAGGGACCATGAAACCGCGGCTTTGTCTGAGCAATGCTTTCTCCAATGTCGCTTTACTTCGACGGCTATAGAGAGGCCCAAGTCCTTTGACATCGGAAAAGACGGCCAAGCCATCTTTGCCTGTGCTTATCTTGCCACTAAGAGTGCTTTCTTCATTTGTGCCTGACAATTCCCGGGAGAGTATCGAAGAAATCTTGACAGCTCGTGGAAATCCGTCTGTCGCTTTTAGAATCTCAATGGCCGTTTTAGTGACGCTTGTCTTGGGCTTGATCGTTTTTATTAAGAAAATTTGGCCTTTTTTCAGTTTGAGATCAAAGGACGTCGTCAAGTCAGGCATGTCAAAGCCGCGAGGAGGGAGGGGGAGAATTGGCATCTTGGGAGTCGCTTTGGACTTATTGACGGCCTTAATCGATTCCTTCTTCGATATCTTAGTGTTGGCTGGCTCTTTTGTTTTGAGCTTGTCCTTTTGGGGACTTGAGCAAGATGAACAGAGACTCAAAATGAGAATGCTGAGTTGGGCAAGTCTTTGCATGGGAACACCTAATCTGCTCCGGGAGAATCTTATCTCCCGCTCAATTCGTTGATTAGGTCATATCAACGCTTGGTAATCAAACAGTCATCATTTTTTGGCCAGTCGCTATCATTGCCAATCAATCTGAGACAGCCGGCCTCAGAGATTTCACGGCTCCCTGCAGGTCATGACAGATTTTCTTCACGGTTTCTCGACCAGAGCCTTCTCGACTGTATTGACGCTCGGGCCCAATTCTCAGGGTCAATTTCTTAGGGCGAGGAAAGAGGCTGCCCTTGGGGAGCGCGCCATAGGCTCCATCTAGATAGCAAGGGATGGCGGGGATGCCCGTGCCTTCCAAGAGCCGCCCAATTCCCGAGCGAAAACGATTTAGCTGTCCCGATTCACTTCGCGTTCCCTCTGGAAAGAGAATGAGAATAGTGCCGGGTTTTTTCAGGGCCTGTCGACATATCTCCAAGCTCTCGGAACTCTTATCTTTCCTATCAAAGGGGAGGCCGTTGACAATCACGGAGGCGACGGCGCAGCGCGGTAGACTTGAAAAGAAGTAGTCAGCGGCCGAGACAGGGTAGGCCTTGTGTAAATGCTTAAAGGGAATTGTGGCCGTTAGACACAGCGCATCCAAATGACTTTGATGATTGGCAATGAGGACAAACGATTTCCCAAGGGGCAAGTTCTCCTGACCGACCACTGAGAAGCGGTGATAAACCTTGAGCCAGAAGCGAATGCAAAGGGCTATCACAGAGCGGAGCAGATACATCCACATATGAGGTTCTCGGGGGAATTTTTTCAAACGCTCCCCGAGGCTGAGATTCAAATCGGCCGCCGGAGAATACATCCAATTCAACATATCTCTCTCCTAATCTGTCAGTCTTCAAAGATCGTGGAACCACCGGGCCATATGAAAGAACAGGGGTGCGACGAAGATCAGGCTATCCAAGCGATCAAGCAATCCACCGTGTCCAGGGATCGCGGTGCCCATGTCTTTGATGCCTAAATCTCGCTTAATGAAGCTCATTGTTAGGTCCCCAAGCTGTCCGCCAATTCCCACAATGATTCCGGTAAGAACTAATTCAACCCAACCAAAGTGCGGAAATGAAAAGTGCAGCAGCCAGGGGAGGGCCATGGAGACGGCGAAAGATCCTATTGAGCCCCCCCAGGTTTTCTTGGGGCTAATCTGGTCTCGGAGCTTATTCTTGCCAAAGAGCTTCCCCGACGTGAAAGCGGCGACATCGCTTATGGGCACTGCGAAGCAGAGGAAGAGTAGGTATCCTTGACCGTGTTGGGAGTTCGCCAAAAATCCAAGATGTCCGAACATCCATCCCAGATAGATGAAGCCGAGTATAGAGAGCGCGACCGGTTGCAATTGCCCTTTGGCTTTGTTTCGAGCAATGGGAACGATAATGATGAACTCAATGGCGAAGACAGGGAGCGCCATAAAGAAGCCGTACCAACCAAGGGCGCCGGTTCCAGGATCGGGGATGCTGACCAGTAATGCGACGGCGAAGAGGCCAATGTAGATCATGGTCATATACCACCAGTCTTCATAGAGACCCGTGGCCCGCGCATATTCTTTAACCCCCAGGAATGACAACAAAGTGACGCTGACTATGGTCGCTTCTCGTCCGAGATAGAGGGTGAGGAGGATGAGAGGAGCCATGTATAGCCAGCTACGGTAGGTCTTCCAAACACTGCTGAGTGGCTTGCCAAAGCAGATGGAGATGGAGGACAGTAGGAAGCCTGCACCGAGGAGTACCGCGCTGATAGCCAGCAGATAATTGAGATAAATGCTTCCGACATGTTCAGTCAATTGTTTAAGCAATTCTTGCATTTGTCTTCTCCTCAATTTTACCGAGGATGGCTCGCAAGCGAGTGACGATTGTAAGAGAGCAGCCCAGGCAGATGATGATCAGGCTGATACCAGTGGGTCCCAGTAAAGTGCTTTCCCAGAGCGCGCTCCAAGTCTTTGGGGCGAGGCTTAAGAAGAGGAAGAGAACGGTGATGACAAACATCCGTTGTGGTTTGGCCATGATTCCGTTAAAGACCTGCCCAGCCCCAACGCTTGCTCCAATGGCCCTTAAGTAGGCGCTTGCCATGGCGAGGAGGGCAGCAAGATAGCCGAGATGGGGGGAGGATCCTGAAACAAAGCCCAGGGCAATCAATAGGATTGAATCAGAGATTCGGTCGGGGATTTCATTGAACAGCTCTCCTGTGAGGGAGGCTTTGCCTGATTTCATGGCGACCATGCCGTCAAAGAGATTGGCGAGCAAGCGGAGTTGGACAAAGACGGCCGCAGCGAGCCATAGAAGTCGAGTCTGAATAGATGAGGGGGTGCTCTCTGTGGCGAGAATAAAGCCAGCGCCACATAGGGAGAAAGCAATGCTTGTCATAGAGATGAAGTTCGGGGAGATTTTTAGTCTCACCAGTTGGTCCACGACCCACTTGATTGGGGCCAGTTTGCGGCTAGCAATGGGGCGACGTTCTGCGATCTGATAGTTTTTCATGACCGCCCCATCAAATACATGCCAGTGACCAAGAGCGCCATACCCGCCATGTTTACAGGTTTGATTGGGGTGCCATGGGCGCTCCAACCAAGGATTGCGGCGAATATGAAAGTGCTGGCATAAATGGGATAGAGGACAGAGAGGCTTCCTCCTCTTTTGAAGGCCGCGACAAACAAGACCATCACCCCGATATAGCAGCCGACTCCGCCCAAGATTCTTGGGTTGAGCAAGTAACTCAGCAGGCCCCCGGCTGCTTTGTCCGCGCCTGCTTTGTAGAGGAATTGACCGAGGGCTCCAAGGGCGGAGGCGAGGAGAAACATGCCCATCGAGACAAGTGGCGTTTTCATGGCTATTCTTCTTTCGATTTCTCAGAACTTGGGTTGCTTAAACGAAATCGTAGAGGAGAAGATCAATATTGTGTAGTTATCAATTGTTAATTCTTCATTCACTTGTGGTTAATTGTTGGGCCGGGAAATGGCGGAGCTGTGATGAGCTTTAAGAAGTCTGGGAATATTCATGGGGAGGCTTTGATTGAAAGATTGGGAGGGGCGCGAAAAATTCGGCGGGTGTATCATTGGAATGGAGAGTGCTGCTGAAGGATTCATTTTATTGGGATGAAGGAGCTGGTGGGCATCTCAGGATATTCGGGAGTCTTTCTTATCAATACCGACTAAGAATGAATCGCGAGAAATTCAGCACAATTGTTTTATCCCTTTTCTCTTCAAGTATTGCGGCGTCATGTATTTATTTGATCGATATGTCGATCTGTTTCAGTGATTTTAAACATTAAGACCGATGTTCTATATGAAAGCCAACTTTTATAGGCTTTGAGAGGTGGTTGAGCGTTGTTGGTATAGCCTTGTTCTTTAGTTGAAACAGGAAGGCTCCACAATAGTCCGTCAATTTGATTAAAATAGAGGTCGAAACCAAGAAGGGAATTGATGATGGGTGAAAAGAAGAAGAACAAGAAGAAGAGCAAGAAGAAGCTCTCCGAGGACGTCTATTTAGCTGAGTTAATGAGGCTGCAAGTCGAGCTGGTCAAGATGCAAGAATGGGTCAAGGCTAAGGGACTGAAGGTCGTTGTCTTATTCGAGGGGCGTGACGCGGCGGGTAAAGGCGGCGTGATCAAGCGCATTATCGAGAAGCTGAATCCTCGTGTCTGTAAGGTTGTTGCCCTTGGAATCCCGACCGAGCGTGAGAAAACGCAGTGGTATTTTCAACGCTACACGTCTTTTCTGCCAGCGGCTGGGGAAGTGGTCCTCTTCGAT
>JARGOJ010000583.1:0-627 GCA_029210225.1 Planctomycetota bacterium | reverse complement strand
CAACCGCGCCGGTGTCGAGCATGTCATGGGCTTTTGTACACCAGCGGAATATGAAGAGTTCTTGCGCGCCTGTCCCCTATTCGAGCGCATGCTCATTCGTTCAGGGACCATCCTCATCAAATATTGGTTTTCAGTCTCAGATAAGATTCAGGAGAAGCGCTTTCGAGAGCGTATCAAGCTCCCCCTCAAACGCTGGAAATTCAGTCCCATGGATTTGAAGGCCCGGGAGAAGTGGGTCGCTTATTCTCAGGCTAAGGACACTATGTTCTCTTACACCGACACGAAGCAATGTCCGTGGTTCGTGGTGAATGCTGATAGCAAGAAGAGAGCAAGGCTCAATTGCATCAATCACTTGTTATCGCAGATACCCTATAGCGGATTGGAATACCCGGAGATCAAATTGCCGCCAATTAATACTGCAGGTTATGTGCGGCCACCTATTAGCGATCAGAGCTTCGTGCCAGAGCTCTTCTAATATATAGCGCCGTGTCATCGAGTCTAAGAGCCCAAAAGTGTTTTCGCGCTTTTGGGCTCTTTTGCATTTCGGAAAATGCTCTATTTCTTAATTCTTGCCTTCAAGGTGTCTATTTTCTTCGAGACTTTGTTGCTAAGGCTAGGATTGATTTT
>JARGOJ010000582.1 GCA_029210225.1 Planctomycetota bacterium | reverse complement strand
GGCGAGGGCGTTCATGACATTGTGATCCCCAGGGAAGCGCAAGGCGGCGCGGCCGACAACTCGACCCTCAACCTTCACGGTAAAACGCCCGAAGCCATCCGTAAACCGGATATCGGACGCTTGAATGGTTGCGTCCTTAGCGCGCCCAAAAGTCATGATTTTTAGGTCTGGGCGCAGCTGACGTGCCGACTCGATAACTCGCTTCGTTCCTGGGCAGTCAGCGTTAGCAATGAGCGTCCCACCTTGTTTGATCTTCTTTGTGAACTCGATAAAGGTCTCTAAGATTTCGCCGAGGCTCGCGAAGCAGTCGAAGTGGTCTTCTTCAACATTAAGAATGACGGCGGTGGCGGGGCTGAGGTGAAGGAAGCTTCGGTCATACTCACAGGCTTCGACGACCATGTCGGGACCAAGACCGTGCGCAGAAGAGCCGCCCAACTGTGGAATGACCCCACCAATCACAAAGCTCGGGTCGAGCTTGTTGGAGCACAAGATATGAGCGGCCATAGAGCTCGTCGTCGTCTTACCGTGGGTTCCCGCGATAGCGATGCCTTCTCGGGTGCCAAAAACAGAGCCGAGAGCCTCGGCGTATTTGACAATGGGAATTCCCATGGACCGCGCTTTTATCAGCTCGGGGTGGCTTCCGGGGACAGCCGCAGAACAGACAACAAGCTCGATGTTCTCTGTGACAGAGTCGCCATTTTGTTCAAAGCTGACGTTTACGCCTCGGTCTTTTAAGGACAGAGTGGCTCGTGAGCTGCGCTTGTCCGAGCCGCTAACGCTATGCCCAAGGCTTTGAGCCAACCCAGCCAAACCGGAGACTCCCGTTCCGCCGATTCCAACGCAATAGAGGTTTAGAGGATCACCCGCCGCGTTTCGAGCAAGTCGTTTGAGGTTTCGAGATCGTGTTTTCATCACCTTGAGCGCCACCTTTGAGTCGAGAGAGGACCGAGTTATTCCTTCCTATCGGCGGTCTTGCATCCCAGTACTCAGTTGGAAAATAGAAAAGCATCAAAGCTCTAGATATGGTCCTAGCCCTTTGAGATAAAGAGCTCTAACCTCGACACGTTTTAGGACGGACAAAAAAAATGTCAAAATGGGCCATCGTGACCGGTGCTTCCAGCGGCATCGGCGCGGCCTTCTCGCCCCTGCTCGCCGCCAAAGGCTACAACCTCATTCTTGTTGCTAGGCGAAGAGAGCGTCTACAAGCACTCCAAGAGCAATTAGTCAAAGATTACAAGATCGAAGCGCGAGTCCATGTCGCCGACCTCACTGACCCCGAAGCCCCTAAAAACCTTCTTGACAGCATTGAACACCCCATTGACGTGCTGGTCAACAACGCTGGTTTTGGCAAGGCCGGAGAAGCAAGCGCCATCCCTGTTGAAGATCAATTGAAGATGATCGATCTCAACATTCGAGCCCTCACCGCCCTGACCCTCACCTTCCTGCCGAAAATGCGAGAGCGTGGCAGCGGCTGCATTCTCAATGTTGGGTCGGTCGTCGGATTTGTGTCGGTCCCTTATATGTCGGTCTATGCGGCAACAAAAGCCTACGTCCTCAGCTTCAGCGAGGCCTTGGATCACGAAACTCGCCCTCACGGTGTTCGAGTCCAGGTGCTCTGCCCCGGGTCAACCCAAAGCGAGTTTTATGACGTCGCCCAGAGCGGCGACAAAAAAATTGACCGCCCCGATTCGGTGATGATGACTTCTGAACAAGTCGCTAAGATTGGCGTCAACATGATCGGTGGTGGATCAAGCACCAAAGTCGCCGGTTTCATGAACCGCCTCGTCTCCTTCATACCCCGCCTCCTCCCACGACGACTCATGACATTTATCAGCGGACGTTTTACCCCAGCTGCCCCCAGCAAATAAGAAAGTGCATCGATGGCGAAAAGACTCTCCGCAAAGGAAAAACAACGAATAGAGTCTCTCTTTAGCAAACTTGCAGAGACGATCGATCCCAAGAGCGATCTCGAATTCACCAGCAAATTTGAGCTCTTAGTTGCGGTCATCCTCTCAGCCCAGGCAACGGACAAACAGGTCAACAAAGTCACAAAGGTCCTCTATTCAAAGGCGAATACTCCCGAAGCCATCTTTGCTCTTGGAGTCAAAGGCCTTGAGAACGAAGTGAAGTCCATCGGGCTCTTTCGAAACAAGGCCAAGAACATTCACAAGACTTGCGAGCTGCTGATTAAGAACCACGGCAGCCAGGTTCCAGCGGATCGCAAGGAGCTTGAAAAGCTGCCAGGTGTTGGGAAAAAGACTGCAGGCGTTGTGTTAAACGTCGGATTCAATCAGCCAACAATCCCCGTCGACACTCATGTCTTTCGCCTGAGTCATCGCTTGGGATTGGCGAAGGCCAAGACCGCTGACAAAACGGAAGAAGAACTGCTCAAGATTGTGCCTCTCGCCTATCGCCAGAGCGCCCATCATTTGCTAATCCTTCACGGTCGCTATGTTTGCAAGGCGCGAAAACCCGATTGCGCGAAATGCCTCATTTTTGATGAGTGCTCTTCTGGAGACAAGACAGTCGACGCTGATAAAAACCCGATCAAGTCGGCGGGGCCAAATAAAAAAGTAGCCAAGAACGCCAAGACGAAGACGAAGAGCGCCGCCAAGAAGACAAAGAGCGCCGCCAAGAAGACAAAGAGCGCTGTCGGGAAGCCGAAAGCGACCTCGAGAACAGCGACGAAGGTGAAAAAGTCGAAAAAGCCGTCGAAAGTGAAGATCAGCCATCCGATCAAAAGCCCAAAAAAGGTCACAAAGGTCTCAACTGGCTCTAAAAATGTCGTCTCGTCGAGCTTTTCTTTGAAGATGTCAGTCGCGGAGTTTCGGGCTTTAAAGAGGACGCGTCTGAACGAAAAGAAAGCCACAAAGAGCTAGTCGTTTGTGGCTTTCCAATTTCTGTATCGTTGACTTAGAAGCGCTGGAAACCTTGAATTTTCCGAGCATTCTTTGCGGCTTCGGAGTGATCTGCGGCGCCATGTTTAGTGAGCTTAGTCCGCTCAAAGCCAGCAGGTCGTTGGAGCGTACTCGGATCTATCGCTTTCCGTTTGTAACGTCCCCGCGAGAAGCCACGGGGTTTATTGGGGTCTTGGGGTTCTGTACTAGCAGGTCCAATTCCCTCAACCCAACCAATGTTTTGCAGGCCTTCTTGGGCGCGCGCCGCTTGATGAGTTTGTTGTTGTTGATCGAGCTTGGCCTGTTCCTTTTTCCTTCGAAACGCTTCAAATGGATCATCCGGAGCAGCGGCACTTCCTGCGGGGGCTGCTCGCTGTGGACTCATGCGTCCTGTTTGTCGCCGAGCTTGTTGTCCGCTCGGCGTTTGCTGATAGCCGCCCTGGGGTGCCTGTTGATGGCCAGGATGAGCCTGTGGCTGTTGATTTTGTTGAGGCGCCTGGTGCCCACCGTATTGATGTTGACCCGGATGGGGGGCCGGCGCTCTATTCTGGGGAGGCGCTTGTGTGGGGGTTCCGTATGCAGGAGTTCCGCCTTCACGTTGACTTCGAGCCGCCTGGGCCTGCTCCTTTTTGCGCCGAAACTCTTCGAATGGATCGCTGACATTCCGAGCTGGCCGGGGTGCTCCCTGAGGATCTGCGGGGGGTCGTGCTCCGGAGGCGGGGCGTTGTTGGGGTGCTCGGCGCATAGGTGGGCGGCGTGGAGCTTGACCTCTTGGTGTTGGGGGAGGTCTTCGGGGAGGATTTTCGGACATGACGCACCGCGTTTCTAGTTCTCTCGGACTATGAACACAGATTTATGATACAGAATCTTGGCCATCGTTCCAGCCAAAGCAAGCGAGCATTCTTGATGCATTTGCCATTCATTGGGTTGTCATGCCTAAGGACACGTCCCTCAAGGCAAGATTTCAAGACGCATTAAGCGCCATCCGAAAGTTGATCAGACTTTTTTTGTCAGGAAACATAGGCTATAATTGCGACACCATTCCGCCGCTAGAATCATAACGGCTCATCAAAACCGTTTGAGAGCGATTGCGGAGCTTTCTCTGTTGTTGAGGTATTCCCTTGGGTCACGAAATTAAGACAGGCCTGTTGGTCGACGATTCCAAACTCTCACGAAAGATTCAGCGTCGCGTTCTCACTGAGATCGGCGTTGAAAATATCTTGGAAGCGAAGGACGGCCAAGATGCCCTCAATACATTGAAGGAAGCCAACTATCAGGTCGATGTGATTCTGACAGATTGGAACATGCCGGTTTTGGACGGCCTGGGCTTTATCAAAGAGCTCCGGCAGCGCGACGAAGGAAAAGGCATTCCTATCATTGTCGTCTCGTCTGAAGGTGAACGCGAGAAAATCGTCTACGCCCTCAAATCTGGCGCCAACTCCTATGTAACGAAGCCGTTCCGCAAAGAAGTCCTGGCGCGTAAAGTCAAGAACGTCCAAAACGTGACGGAGCTTTCCCGCCAACCGTCCTCGAAAACCTCGATATCGGGGAACCTCGGATTGTTTGGTTTCGCCGAGCTCGTTCACTTCTTAAATTTTGCAGGAAAGAGTGGCGTCCTCAAAGTTTATACCGGTTCTGTGGTTTCTGGCGTTGGATTTGCCAAGGGTGAGATTCAAAATGCTTGGCACGGGCAGTATCATAGTGAGCAGGCCTTTTTTGAAATTGCCCGCATGAAGCAAGGAGATTTCGAGTTCTTAGAGAACGAAGAGATCCCCGAGAAGACAATTCATGGCTCGACTTTCACGCTGTTGATGGATGCCATGCGCATCATCGACGAAGAGGACAGCGTTGGCTAATCACCCTGAGTTTGGATCAGACAACCTCTCAAACTCGGCCGCGATGCGGTTGCCGGCGATTCCATTCCCGAATTTCCCTCTCAGCCCCATAGAGTCAAACTCTGCAAAGTTCCAAGTCTTTCCAGCGCTCATCTATCCTGATGACCGAGGCTCGGTCCAAACGACTTTACTATTGAAGAAGGAAATGCTTCTCGGCTCAGATGCGAGCTGCGATATCATTTTAGCGGAGCTTCAGGCAAAACATTGTCGACTTCGCGTGAGCAAGACATCGATCTTGCTCACAACGGTGAACGACGAAGGCATCAGCGTTAACGAACAAAAGGTGTCCCGGGCCGAGCTTCAACCGGGCGATTCGATTCGAATCGGTCGCTATCTCTTTTGCCTTGCCTTAAAGGTTAAGTCTGAAGGCTCGAATATCCCAAATTGGGAGGCTTTTCCTCGCTCCAGCCAACGGGGCAAAGCCCACGACTCTCCGCTCATGACCGGTCAGGGACTTGAGCTGCTAACTCGCATTCGAGAGATCCGAGAGTTCTCACATCGGGCCATGGAGATCTTCCAAAACGACCCCGATGATTATGAAGGTCTCCTAGAGTTTGCCGGCTTAGAGTTGATTGAACTGTTCTCTGCAGCTCGCGTTTTCGTAGTCCTCTTTGAGGAGGATGGGCAAAATCCGGTGCTTACTGTCAAGAAGTATCGCAAGGGTTATGAACCGCTAGAACCTGATTCCGAGATGGATCCTGACACCGCGTCGAACATCGCAGACGCGACCCAAATGGAGATCAACGACACCTTGCTTCGTCGGACGGTGATGGAAAAAACATTGATCCGCTTGGACCAAGAGAATGATGGCCAATCGACGAGTTCGAAAGAAGGCCTCTCGGTCCCAATTCTCCATGAAAATCGTGTGCTTGGTCTCCTCTATTTTGATCGTCCGATCAAAGAACCCATCCGAGAGATCGAAGAGGACCTCTTCGATCTGGTGGCCCGGCTCTTGGCCCATCCTTTCAGTCACTTTGTTGACTGATTTTTCGTTCTAAAATTGTCAGACCAGGAGAATCCCCAAAGATCTTAGGGCTCTCTTTCTTTGCCACCGGCGTGAGGAAGGACGAGGGAATGATAATTGCTTTCAGCTCCCAATTGAAATTCACTTTTTCGCGTGTATAGTGTTGTCGCGCTATGTCATGTGAGTGTGAAAACCAAAGAAAACCCCGGATTCTGGAGGCTGGAATGGCGAAACCTGCGAAGAAATCAGGCCGAAGCAA
>JARGOJ010000581.1 GCA_029210225.1 Planctomycetota bacterium | reverse complement strand
CTACGACCCCCACGGCGAAACGATTCCAGAAGGATTTAACCCGCACTCACAAACGCTTCCAGAAGGCCCCGTCAAGCCGGACTTTGACCGCTTTGCTCAGCCCATAGGCGAGAGTCAATCCAGCCAAGGTTCAGACGACTTTGATCCGCACGCCCAGACCATGGTCGATCCTGACTCCGATGAAGATATTCCAGGCTATGACCCCCATGCGGTCACGCTCCTCGACGCCGACTCAACCGGTGATATGCCCGCCTTCGACCCGCACTCTCAGACTATCCCTGAAGATTCGCAACAATCAGACTTCGATCCACACGCGCAAACCATGGTCGACCCTGACTCCAACGAAGACATGCCCGGTTACGATCCTCACGCCGTCACGCTCATCGATGGACCAAGCCTCCCCCCTAAAATGAGCAACAGGCCAAAGGCCCCAGACAGCGCGGATTCAAGCGTTGATGAGAGCCTCGAAGAATCTGCGGACGGGACCCCTATCGATCAGCATGCCCAAACCATGCTCGACTACAGCGAACTCGCGGAGAACGATATCCCCCGTCCTCCTTCGCTTCCGGGTCCAAGACCCCAGCGGACTGAAACTCCAAAAGGGAGTGCCGTAAGGGACGTTCACGCGGTCATTCCTGCCAAAGCAACAAGCGCTCCCCGACCAAAGACCGACACCGAAATCGACGACGAAATCCATGACTTGCCAGATAAAGCGGCCGACTCGTCCGAGTCCGATCGATTTGATCCTGGCGCTCAGACCCTGGTCCTCGATGAATCCTCACCCCGGCGCGTGACCCCCCCTGCGGAACCGACGCAGCTCAAAAGTAGGGGCGAAACGGTCTCCTACGAGACGCAAAAATTTGATGATTTCCAGCTCAAGCGGAAAATCGGCCAACAAGGTCTATGGGACATCTACGAAGCCACACAAATCTCAACCAACGCTAAAGTCTTCGTCAAGGTCCTTCAGGCGCCGACGCTTGAGGAAAATCTCAAGGCGCAGCTAGAGCGTGAAGTCCACGCATTCAGTCGCCTCTCAGGCGTCCCCAGCGTCGATATCGTGAAGGTTGGACGGGCTAAGAAAGGTGAGATCTTCCTCGCCCTTGAAAACATAGAAGTCAAAGGCTTCGATGCAAACCTCGCTTGGGGGGCGCTGAAATTTGAACGAGGAGCCGAGTTACTTAGTGGACTCATTCATGGATTTTCGAGGGCCCAAGGCGCTCACTTCATTCATGGTGCGCTCTCTGAAAAGAGCATCGGGCTGATTCAGAGTTCAGGACAAGAGCATCTGGTTCTAAAAGACGTCGGCTTCAATCATTTGTTTCGAAACATCAAAACAGAGACCCCGGTCGTTCCAGAAGACCTGACAGCCTATTTATCGCCGGAGTTCCGTTGCGGACAAAAGGTCGATCACCGCGCCGACATTTATTCCTTGGGAATCTTTGCCTACCGAATCTTCACTGGGCAATTCCCGTTTCAAGAAGATGAAGCTGACGGCCCCATTCAACCTATGTCTGCGCTCTCTCCTCAGTTTATGCCCCCGAATGGACTCGAAGACTTTTGCAAGAAAGCTATCGCCGAAGAACCTAAGCGACGTTTTCAAAGCCACGATGAAATGCTCGGAGTTTTACGCAGAATTCGGCAGGATTATCGAAGCGCGACGCAAAAATCCAAACACCGCAAGCCCAAGCGTCGTAAAGGGATCATCTTAGGCCTGATTTTGGTCTGCGTGGTGATCGCCATCGTTGCCGCGCTCTTTGCTTTTGAGATTGTCTGAGAAGCAAAGCAGGAATGGCTGTCTGTTTGAGAGAGGTTCGAGAGATATGACGCGGCGCTTTGCACTGTGGATCCTTTCCATATCATTTGTATTAAGTCCGTCAGTCCTTTTTGCGCAAGATAGCGCGACATTCCAAAGGGCTTTAAACACAAGGGCACGTCCCGCTGTAGTCGGTATTACTTGCCGCGCCACGAACAATGGTCGCTACTTCGGCACCGGAACAGTCATCCACCCCAACGGCTATATCCTGACCTCGACCCTCGTCGTCCCCAATGGGGCTAAGAACATCGAAATCCGCCTGGCAAACGGCAAGCGACACTACGCAACGGTCGTAAGGTCTGTTGCCTCTCACGAAGTTTGCATCCTTAAAATCAAGGTGACAAATCACCCTTTCCTCGCCATGGGTGATAGCAGCAAAGTGCAAATCGGCGACGCCGCTTACACCGTTGGAAACGCCTTTTCTGTCACTGAGCAAGAAGGCCAAGTCGCGATCTGTGCAGGGATCGTTTCTGGAATCTACAACCTCAAGAAGAATGACGACAATCAGTCGAAGTTCACAGGTCGAGTGATTGAGTCTTCTGCTGCGATCAACGGCGGCCAAGATGGCGGTCCACTGCTTAACGACAAAGCAGAAGTGATTGGCTTGATCTCCCTGGCTCACTCCAAGGCTCGCTTCTTGGGATGCGCCATTCCTATCAACGTCATTAAGAGCGACCTCACAGGCGCCGACAGCTCTGGTGGACGTCTCGGTCTCAGCGCGACCGTCAATGCCGAGGGTGCCCTTCGTATCGACTCAGTGACGAGCAATGGCTCTGCAGCCAAGATCGGACTCAAATCGGGAGACCGGATCGTCAAAGTCAATGGCAACAAGCTCGCCGATATGCGCAAGTGGTTGTCCGCCGTTGACAGCCTCGAAGAAGGCAGCAAGATCACTATCGAAGTCTTCCGTGGTGAATGGGGCAAAGAGATGAGCATCGTCGTCGGGCCTATTGGCAAAGGTCTTGAAGTGACCTGGCTAAGACCCGCCGCCTTCTCCGGACTAGGAAAGAGACAGACGCCGGCTCTCGTAGTGACTCACGATTTCGTCTTGGATGACATCAAAGAGCGTGATTGCGTCGCCACCAATCTCCACGCTGTCCCGGGCGTAGGTCGAGACAATTCTATCGGGCAACTCATTGGGGTCGTCATACCAAAGTCCCCAATGTAAGCCATCTGTGTGTCCCATAAGGACTGTGACGAACTCCGGAGGATTGCGATAAAAACGATAGACGAGGCGGTCGTCAATTCCTGCCTTCACTTTATCCAGATCGCTCCCGTATTTTAATAAGTCGAGAACCCCTGAAGGGAAGACTGGTAAATGGCGTTCCCAGGCCTCTCGCTCAATTTCATGAAGCCCAGCCCAAAAGGCCCAAAAGGCAAAGATATGATCGGGGAGTTTTAATTGATGACTCTTATAGAAATGCTCGGAGACGCGCTCTTTATAAAGCTCAGCGCTGCGTCTTCCCTTTGCTCTGCAAGCTTCTAAATCAAACTCCAAAGGGAGTGTTTTCTCGCGCCAGGTTTTTAACTCGAATTGAAAGCTCTGGCTCAAATGCGCACGGCGCGCTGGTTCTCGTAGGCGATCGAAGTTATGCCAGTCACTCTCACTGCATTCGACGACCTTTAATTGGCTCTCATAGAAGACGCGGTCTCGCTTCCACTCATCAAAGAGCTTTTCAAAGCCTATTTCCTTCGTGCGTTCATCATTGAATTGCCCGTTAAATTTTTCTCGAAGATTGGCTAAGAGATCCTCTGCGGATTTATAACACTCACCCTTCGAGGCTTCCCATTGCTTCCAATGATAGAGCGGGCGCTCGGCGAGGGAGTTCGACTCCGCGAAGCGACTCCACCACTTCACTTCCAGGGAGACTTTGTACCGCGACCCCTTATCTTCGAGCCACTGCAGCGCCGATTCCCGCCAATCTTGATTGGCCTCAGCGATCTCTTTCTCTTGAAAAGAAAGAACAACAGGGCGGCCAAAGATCTCTATCTCAAGCTCAACGCTCGCTCCATCAATAGATTGAACGCGCCCCTGCTGCCCGCTAAAAGGCCCGGTGAGAATATTTACAATTTTGCCAGTATCGACCATTCAATGCTTTCTTCTGCTGGCTTCCAGAGACGATAACGCCCTGATTCCTTTCGCCAAAACCGATCCAAACTCTGGCCCGGATCACCGTCGTTGCCGAAATCCCAATCGCCGTCCTCGTCGACTTCCTCGATGGAATCGTAGATCTTATCGAGTTTAGCGGCCTGAGTCTTGGTTAAGGATTTTCCATCCTCCAAGCGATTCGCGAGCTTCTCGATGCGCTTCAGGTCCTTTTCACTCAAAAGATGTGGAAAAGACAGCAAAACACCAACACGCATCTGATCTTCGACCCGTCGGCCCAAAAGCTTGACCGACTTTTGCTCGCTTTTTTGTTTTGGCCGCTCCGGTAACTCAAAACGTCCCCCCGATTCGAGAACGCGCTGGGCCAAACCACTGTTCCAACTCCCCATCGGCACCTGTCGCTCTGAACCATCGGCGCGAATCACCCGAGCGAAAAGATTCCATTCATCCACCATATCCCTGATCCCCTGTTCTCGTTGTTAAAAATGTCACTTCTTAGGACGAGAGCAGGGCAGCGAAGGTCTAAATGTTTTTAGGTTTTTGTTAGCCTGTGTTTTTGGCGCGTTTCAACTCAATAGAGACGGGCTTTCCTAGATTTCTTAGAGGCCTTATTCCCGCGCAAAGATTTTGCCTGGAACTCCATGTCGAAGAATTTAAAGGCCTTTGGAAGAGCCTCCTGAACAATCACCAGATGCTCGATGTTCTCGAACTCTTCATAGAGGCAACGCCTGGGATTTTTCCCTTTGATAGATGAATAGCTGCCCTTCGTGGAGCTTCGACCAAAGTCCTCGCTCCCCGCCGCGAAGTACATGGCTATGTTTAAAAGATCGTCGCTGGCTTTTAAGCCCCGACCTCCACTTATCAACGCCGCCGCCTTGATCGCTTTAGGAGAGCTAGAGAGTAACTGACAGGCCACCCCGGCCCCCATGGAGTGCCCAACGACAAAGATCTGCCTGTTATCAATATTGGCTCGGCCCTTTAGACCAGAGAGAATCTGATCGAGATTGACTCGACGCCCAAAGCCGAGACGTGGGGCCACTAAGATCCAGCCGCGCTGCTCACAAAGCCGCGCAATCGCGCCGGCGCCATAGGTGTCGAAGAACATGTTTTCGCTGCCCCCAGCACCATGGAGCGCAAGCACTAAGGGGACGGACTTGGTCTGATTCTCTGGGATCTGGAGTCGAACAACCTGAGGAGAGCTTCCTTTTTTGATGAGGGACATCCAGTGCTGCCCCGAGGTGAGGACCTTCGTTCCCGGGGTGATCAAGGCTTCCATGCGCTTCATGAAGAGGCTCGCCGGAATATCGGTCTCCTGAGTCTTGCCCGCCTGCAACGACTTAATCAACGCGAGCTGCAAGGCCAAGCTCGCCTTGTCAGTGCCTTTCCCAAGTCGGGCTGTCGCGGCCTTAAGGGCCTCGGATCGACTCTTCAATGACTTGATCACCGACAGGGTTTGGTCATGCACCCCCAGCTCCTTTTTCTCCTCGAAGATGACAAGCCTCAAGACATGGTCTCCTTCTGGGAGATTCCCGAGCTTGAACTTGTGTTTTGCCCCCAGGGTGAGAGGAAGCGCCCTTTTCAAGCGCCATAGTATTTTCCCCTGAGTCCGGGTCCGCACTGTGGCGCGAAAGACCAAGCCTTTGGAGAAGGCCGCCTTGCCCCCGTAGGCCCTGGCAATCTGAAATTGAACGGTGGCCGTTGTCCCTGTGATGCGCTGGGCCAGGGTGAACTTTGCTGATTGCGCCGCCTTGAGGGAGGCTGACCAGCTCTTGGAATCGGAGTCGAGGGAGAGACGGGCCTCGTCTAAGTGACGCATCGCTGTTCCCAGGCGAAAGCTGAAGAAGCTCCGAACGGCTCCCTTCAATGAGGGTAAGGCCGCCAATCGTCGGGCTTTATCAGGATGCTTGTCCCAGCTTTGCTCAAAGTGACGGAGGCGCCGGGCTAACTCATAGCGTTGTTCCGCGAGTCCTTGGGCCTCGGCCTGTCCGTCCATAGCAAAGACCGCGAGACTGGCTAAGAGCCCAATTCCTACTGATCCCTGAAATCTCGATCGCATCTCTTCTCTCCTATCATAGTTTTACCGACCACTTGTTCAG
>JARGOJ010000580.1 GCA_029210225.1 Planctomycetota bacterium | reverse complement strand
CCGGCGAGATCGCCTCGCCGCAACGCTTCAACTTGAACTTCATTGTAAGATTCAATCGCGGTCGGCATAGGCGCCAACACTCGCCAATCCTCGGGAAGAATGCCAGGAATCGGCTTCAGGTCGAGCTTGCTGTGTATCACTCCCTGCCCTGCCGCCAACTCCGCTTCGGTAAAGAAACCGGCGCAGCCATCCTTCATGCTCAAGAGCGGCTTGCCATTGACCGTGCTCTCGAAATTGAAGCGGAACAGATAAGTGTCTCCTTGACGGAAAAAGCGTTCAATCGCAATGTCATATCGGATCACATCCCCAGGCTGAGGCAGCTCCTGGTGAAACGTAACGACCGCATCGAGCAAGCGATAGCTCGCCAGTCCCTTGGTCTCAAAGTCAATTCCCAAATAGCCCGAGAGAAACAGGTCGGCCTGACCCGCTTCCACAGCAATGCAAGTGGGAATTCGGCCATTGTCCAAATACCAAGCGCCCTCGACCACATCGTGCTCAGTCACACATCGGCCGTGGGTCATGGACAGCGCTTCGCCCTCTACAGACATGACACGATGGCAAAGCATAAGGGGCTCATCGGGCAAGCGCACGCGGGTTGGATAGCTGTCAACCTCAGCGAAGTCGGAGCCCAGGACATTGGCTATCGCGCCAATCCCGAACTCTAAACACTTGTCATAGTCCATGAAAGGCGCTGGACCAATGTAGTCCCGGCCTCCAGATCGAAATGGATCGGAAGAGTCTTGTCCGCCTCGTTCAGCCGTGACAAAGTCTCGGTCTTGGAAAAGGGCTGGGCTTTTCAACTCTGGGAGCGTGACGCTTGCCTCCTGGCCAGCGAGGTTCTGAAACAGAGACATCTGGAAAGAAATCTGTCGCCCAAGTTCTTGGCCAATGTGGTCAGAGCTTCGCATAAACGCGTCATGGGCTCGACTCTTAAAGGTCTCAAGTCGTTCCACACCAGCGATGGCCGGCTCTAGATAGGACGCCGCAGTAAAATTTGATGCAAGCATCACCGGCTCGACTACAGCAGCCCCAGGCTCCACAGATTCCGGAGACTCATTCAATTGAGAATGCGAATATTCGACGATTTCCTCCGTCATTTGAGTATCAATCCTCGGCGCCCTTGGAAACTGAGATTGAATCGGCCAAGAAGTTGACAGCTTCAATGATTTCGCCCCGATCTCTTCCTCTTTCAACACAGGAAAAAGAGAAGAATAATTCACTGGAACACGCTCCGAGACAAACTGACCCAACAATCGCAAGAGAACGGATCCGGCGTCCTCATTAGGCACTGATAGGGGACGAGTCATATGAGCTTTGTTATCGAGAATACGACGAATCATACGACTACATGACGCCCCTGGACCCATTTCGACGAAAAGCCTCGCACCGTCAGCATAGGCACGCTCGACAAGCTTTGGAAAATGAACTCCATCAATCGCCTGCGCCAATATTGACTGAGCCGCGTTCTCCTTTGAAAGCTCGTAAGGCTCGCCCGTCGCGCCGCTATAAAATTGGATTCCCTCTGGAACATTCGTCGGAAGTCTGTGCAGCTCAAGATAGGGCTCTTTGACTGGCTTCGCGACTTCACAGTGGACCGTCGTAATGCCTTCCAGTGACAAGTGATGACAATCCAGGTTAGCGATCAATTCGTCGACGCCGTCGCGATCGCCACCAACGACACATTCTTCATTGGTATTCACAATTAACAGATAAACACGACTTTGGGACTGAAGAGCCTCCCGCACTTCCTTCTCTGGACGATTGACTAGAACAATTTTCCAGTCGACGGATTCTTCGTCGCTTAATCCCCAAGCCGCTTTGACCGCATCGCAACGTCCAGCCATATCATTGACAAAGAGTGTCGAATTCATCACTCGGCGCAGCATTTCATCTCGCGCTGGCCATGCCCGCAGGCCAAACAAGGACGCCGATTCACCGAGACTATAGCCCAAGGCCATCTCGGGTTTTTCAATGTACTGCAAGACCCAATCAGTGACCAAAGTTCCCAAAGAAACCTGACCCAAAATCAATTCGCGATGGTGGTCATTCAGGTCCTTCTGATCTCGGCCACTCCAGAAGAAGTCGGGCAACAATTGATCGCGTAAGCGCTCGTTCTCTTGATCCTGGCGCTCTAACAACTCCGGCCACCGCGCCGCGATGTCCTGACCCATCCCGGAAAAGTGATTCCCCGATCCTGGGTAGACAAAGGCCACCTTCCCTTTTGGTCCAAGCGGATTCGCGGAAAAGAAAATGCGTTCTTGATCAGCCCGTCGAGGACGTCGAATCAGATCAGACTTCTTCACGCTTCCTTCGACCTCACGGTCAAACTGCTCTCGAACTCTCACTTTTGCGTCATCACAGAGCACCGAAAGCTCATCGACGTCCCCAGCAATCATCGCGACTGCGAATGCATTTGTGGGATCAAGCGGTTTTGCAAGCAACCATGCATGAGCCAAAGCATGAATGTCTGTCGACTGCACAGCCAATGACTTCAATTGATCTAACGATCCGATTATGTCGTCGAGACTATTCCCCTCGACAGCGAAGAGACCTTCACGAACTTTGGGCTCACTCCACTTCGTATCTTCAGAGGGCTTCGCTGGGGACTCGCTCAGAACAACAGTCGTGCAATTGCCATCGACGCTTATATTATTAACCGCCGCGATTCTTGGCCCGGCGTCGCGATTTCGCAACCAGTAGCTCGACTTGGGAAGGCGAGAAAAGCTCCTGTTCTCGTCGTCCTTCAATTCAGTCAAAAGAGGATCTTGACTCATCCCGGGGAGACGCCTCTTCTCTAAGGCGAGGCTCGCTTTTACGAAGGACGCCAAGCCGGAAGCGGCGCCACAATGACCAATGGCCTCTGCCACGGAGCTGAGCGCGCATAACTCATTCTTATCGCGTTTCTCAGCAAAGGCTCTAAGCGCCTTCGCCTCAACCGCGTCCTCCAAGACATCTCCCGTTGCGCTGCACTCGAAATACTGCACACCAGCAGCATCCACTTGCGATTCCGCAAAGGCAGACTCCATGGCACGACTCAATCCTGCGCTCTCAGGCAATGAGTGATCGGGTTCACAGCCACCAGCGGTGGAAACCCCGAGGCCCCGAATGACAGAGTAAATATGATCGCCGTCTCGAATAGCGTCGTCGAGGCGCTTTAACACAACGGCAGCGCTGCCTTCACCGGGCAAGCTTCCTGCGCTCTCTTGGGAGAAAGCCTTCAATTGTTGCTGATCACTATAGGGCCGGTGGCTGTGACGAGTTAAAACAGCACGAATGTCTGAATTAAAATCGACCGCGCCAACAATCGCTTGATCAATATCTCCCCGTTGCAATAAGCGAACACCAATTTCGAGCGCCCGAAGACCCGAGCTCTCTTCCCCAGACACCGTAAAGCTTGGACCACCGACAGCAAACTCGCGAGCCACCCGACTCGCGACAATTCCCCCGAGAGCTCCCATTGTCCGATTCGCGTTCAATGCGGGGCCGCAGGCTTCACGCAAGGACGCAACCCAATCTCCCCGAGTGTCGGCATCTAATTCAGGAGCCCAATCCGTGGCGCTATTGTCCATGGACCAGCGTAAATGGAAATGGCTGGTCTTATGGTCCATTCCAATTCCAACAAAGACGCCTGCTTTCGCTAGGTCATCCCTGGTCAATCCTGCATCGTCCAAGGCTCCAGCAGCAACCAGCAACATCAATAACTGCTGCGGCAACATCTCTTTCAATTCATTGGGTGGAATTCGAAAGCGCCCCATGGGGACAGAGAGTTCATGAATTGGAAAGCCAGAAAATGTAATCGGATCGAGCCCGTGGCGAGTGAGCCAGTCGGCGGCAGCTTTTAGGAGTAACGGTTGATCACTCCACAACGCTTCAGCTTGCGAATTTTCCGCGTTAAAGACTAAGTTCTCGAAGGCTTTCAATCCTACTGCGGCGCCGAAGTGGGCGTTCATTCCCACCACCGCGATCTCTATTGCTTTTGATTCAACCTGACGCTCTCTAGCCTTTGCCTTTAACTCGCTCCTCTTCGACTCTTGCCACTCCTCAATAAGCACGTGAGCGTTAATTCCACCAAATCCAAAGGCGCTCACCGCCGCTCGTCGCGCATCGCCATTCGGGCTCGCCCAATCTTGAGCTTTGGCCAAGACACTAAATGGTCCAACATCATCTTGAATAGCATCAGAATAGGAGCTGAAATGAGCTGTTGGTGGCAGCGTTTTGTTTTGGAAGGCTAGGAGTACCTTCATTAAACCAGCGGCGCCAGCTCCTGTAAGCAAGTGCCCAACATTCGATTTGACCGAGCCAAGAACGCATTGATCTTTGCTCCAGCCTTCGTTGCCCCAGAGCGCCCGTAGACTCTTAAACTCAACGGTGTCTCCAACCGGGGTTCCGGTCGCGTGGCATTCAATTAAGTCGACATCCCCAGGTTGCCAATTCGCTTCTGAATAGGCCTGCCTCATAGCGCGCAATTGGCCATCAATGTCGGGGGCCAAGAGGCTGCCGGCGGTGTCATTGGATAATCCGATGCCATGGAGAACGCCGTAGATCTTATCTTCATCCCGAAGCGCATCGGAGAGGCGCTTGAGAATAAACATTCCCGCGCCTTCACCGACGACGAGCCCATTCCCTTTTTTATCGAAGGGCGAACAGGTTCCTGTGGCGGAGAGCGCCCTCAATTGAGAGAAACCCATTTGGGTGTAAAGACAGGCCGGGCGAGAGAGTCCGCCCGCGATCATGGCATCAACCCGGTGAGCAAGTAAATCATCCGCGGCGAGCTTGAGGGCATAGAGAGAAGACGCGCAAGCCGCATCTAATGTGCGCGCTCCCGCTCCGAGGCCGAAAGCCCTAGCGATGAGGCCTGCTGGCAATCCCGCGAGATATTTATCGAAAGAATGCGTTTGGGAAGGCTTGGGAGAATTTTCATTAAGCTGCGCCCCAATGACCGGCTCGAAAACGTCCTCAGCTAATTGCGAAGAGTGATCCGTTGGCAAAACAATGTTGCCGATGGTCACCCCCATTCTTTCAAGGGGCAGGGAAGACGATCGAACATCTTCAAAAGCCAATTGAGCGGCCTTGAGCGCTAAAGTAAAGACCGGATCGGCATCCTGAAGCCAATCGGTGTCCATTCCTAAGTCGGAGAGGAATTGAGTGTCGATGGGGTCCAGGAAGCAAGCCCGGGTCGAGAAGACTTTGTCAGCCGTCGCTTTTTCAGTCGCGAAAGCGCTCTCTCTTGAAAGAGACCAGCGTTGGTCGGGGACTTCCCGTGCGGCGCTTTGACCGCTCTCAATCAGATTCCAAAAAGCCTGTAAATTGGCCCCAGCACCGGGGAACAAGCCTCCGATACCAACTATGGCCACGCGCTCGGGCAGGGTCATGAGAGTTGTTCTCCGCTCTGTTGCTCAGAGACAAGCTGCTTCAATCGAAAGGCTTTCTTTAACGAAGCGTCCATGACACACTCGAAATTGTCAATGCGCGCCACTACTTGACCCTTGTTATCGACAAATTCAATGTCGGCCTTCGCCTGGTGAGAACTCTCTCGTGTAATTGCAATTCTTAGCTCAACTCCACTCTTAGGGAAGGATCGCTTGAACTGGCGATAGCTCCCAATAGCGCAAGGCAAGGACGGCGCCTCGTGATATTCGACGCTCCAAAGAATCATTAACTGGAACGCTGAATCAAGGGCTAGGGGATCACTAATCCAAGTGCCACGAAGCGGCTTATCAAGCCACTTCCCTGGGGCTGGAGCGGTCCGCACTTGAGCGATCATTCCTTCTCTAGCAGTCGCAGACACCGACTCGATACTTTGAAAATCGTGACCATGAAAGAGGACGTTCTCGTATATCTCAGTCTTGCTCAATGCATAGGGCTGCCCACTGACAGTCAATTCGCGGCTGGCGTCATACTTTGGTAACGATCCCGAAAGTCGTATATCGGCTCGTGCGTGGAGCGTCCCAAGCTCACCGCGCTGGCTGCGCAGCTCCGTCGAGACAAGGAAGTCTTTCCCATCCTTCTCTGCTTTT
>JARGOJ010000579.1 GCA_029210225.1 Planctomycetota bacterium | reverse complement strand
TTGTGCTCTCCCGATAGGCTTTGTTTTGCCCCGTCTGTTTATTCTTGGAAGATTGGAGGGCTCGTGTAAAATCGCATGGGCTTTTGCCAATGTGTCAGTTTCAAAATGGAAAACGCGTGATCATGAGATTGAATTCTATTTCCACCATTTTGCTCATTCTGAGTTTTCTCAGTTTCAATTGTTCAAGGGCTGAGGCTCAGGACGACGTGAAGAAGAAAGATCCAGGCGCTTCCAAGTCAAATGCGCTAGAGAGTTGGATACTCAATCTGAGCTCTGATGACCCTAAGAAACAAATGGGTGCCGCTCTGGCGCTGAGGGAGTTGGGTCCGAAGGCTCAGGCAGCAGTCCCTGCCTTAATCATCGCTCTAAACGACTCGAATTCGAAGGTGGCCTTGGCTGCTCAGAAAGCTCTGGTGAAGATTGTCCCCAAGGACCTGACGGGATTGATTGGACTCTTGAAAGACCCCAAGAGAGAAACAAGGCTACGGGTCACGCAGATCCTTTATGATCTCGGACCCCAGGGCAGCGCTGCCACAACGGCTCTTGTCGGGGCTTTGTCAGATGAAGAGAACTTAATTCGACAATCGGCAAAGAATGCTTTGGGCGTCATGGGACCCAAGGCGATCCCAATTCTAATGAAGGGATTGAGCGCGAAGAAGGCCTTCACTAGAATATGCTGCGCCTATGGTTTATTGAAGGCCGATCCTCAAAGTCAACCTGCTCTCGCAGTCTTAATGAAGGAGATATCTTCCAAGGAAAAGTGGCTTCGCAGAGAAGCTGCCGGAGCCTTCTTCGAATTGAGCCCGGCGGGAGACACGCTCTTTTCCAAGCTCTTGAGCGCGATGTCAGCGGAGGATATGGCTGTCCGAGAAGTAATCCTTCGAGGGATTGGCAAATATGGATCGAACGCGAATCCTGTGCTGATCAAAGCTCTCGGTGATACAGAGGCAAAGATTCGAGAAATTGCCGCTCAGGCCTTGGGACGGCAACCCAAGCGGAGCGAAGAGGTCACGAGGGCCTTGATCGCGGCCTTGGACGATGCTAAGCCGGGGGTTCGAAGCAGTGCTGAGCGTAGCCTGGCCAGAGTTGCGGAGCGGGCCTTGCCTATTCTTATTGAGACATTGGAGAAGGGGAGCCCGAATGCTCAGGATTATGTCCTGAAGACCTTTGTCCGCTTGAGAATAGCACCGCCAGACGCATTGACGGCGCTTTTGAAAATCCTCGCCAAGAAAAACTACAATCGTCGAAAGAACGCAATCGTTGTTTTGAGTGCGATTGGGCCAAAGGCTGAAGCAGCGATTCCAGCGTTGCTAAAAATCGCACGAAGCAGTGAAGCGCTTGCCGGGGATGCCTCTTCTGGAATAAAGAAAATTGGATTTCACTCCGAGGCTTCTGTGCTCGCTCTCTTTGAGATCGTTAGGGTTGAAGACCGTGCTCTTCATAGGACTGGCGAGAGCTTATGTAAGATTATTGGGTCGAGAGAGGTGGTCTTATTGCCCTGTTTTGTAAAGGGCTTAAAAGACGAAAGCCGGAGTGTTCGTAGGGTTTCAGCTCGGGTTCTTGGACAAATGGAATCGATGGCAAAGGCTGCGATTCCCGAATTGTTGGCAACCCTTGATGATCCTGACCGTCGCGTCCAAAAAGAGGCTCGACTTGCCCTTGGAAAGATGGGGGGAAGCGCCGTTCCTGGACTTGTCGAGCGACTCCGTCACAAAGATCTCAATCAACGATTGCTCGCGCTTCAAATATTGGGAAAAATTGGTTGGGAAGCGGGGAGCGCTGTCCCGGACTTAATTCCATTGCTGAAAGAGAAAGACCGTCGAATTCGTTTTGCCGTATTGAACACGATTGGGGGAATCGGACCGAACGCAGAAGCGGCGGTGCCTGCGCTCGCGAAGCTTCTTGAGGACGGCCCCCGAGAAGAAGGATATGGCATTGTCTACGCTCTTGGTTTCATTGGGCCAAAAGCATCGAAGGCGATCCCTGCGCTATTGAAGTTTGGCGGGACGAGATTGACTCGTATCTCCGCTGCTAAAACTCTTGGTCATATGGGACCGGTTGCTGTGCCAGCGCTTATAAAGGCTTTAAAGAGTCCAACTCCATACACTAAAGCCTGCGCGGCGCTAGCTCTCGGTCTTGTTCAGCCAAAAGCCCAGGAGGCTCTGCTTCCACTCACTTCAGCGCTCTCCGATTTCTCCGCTGTTGTTAGGGGCGACGCGAGGACGGCTCTGGGAATGTATGGAGAAGACGCTGGGGCGGCGGCCCCAATCTTGGTGACTCAATGGAAGTCGGGGATGAAATTCGAGAAGAGAGGGATTGTTGAAACTCTTATGAAGATTGGCCCAGGAGCCAGCATTGCCGCCCCCATTTTGATTGAAGAACTGGACTCTAAGGACGGGTCTGTTCAAAAAACGTTGCTTTTGAGCGCCCTCGGAAGGATCGGCGGAGATCCGAAGTTGCTGGGGTCGGTGTTCACTAAGATGATGAAACATAAAGACGCGGCCATTCGTCGAAAAGCGGCATTGGGCTTCAAGGCGATGGGGACGAAAGGCGAAGTTGCAATTCCGGCACTTTTCAATGCATTGAAAGATTCAGACAGCGAGACTCGAATATATGTCAAACAAAGCCTCAATCAATTAACTCCAAGCTCTGCAGAGCATATTCCGATCTTACTTGATGTGATGAACGGCTCTGATCAAAGCACAGCGATATTCGGGGTGAGGCTTCTCGCCCGTATGGGGCCGAAAGCCAAAAAGGCCATTCCCGCCATGATTGGCACTTTAAAAAAGGCAGGCCGATCTCTCGGTGGTGAGATTCTATTAGCTCTTAGCCAGATTGGGCCTGAGGCGAAGTCGGTTCAGAAACTTCTCGTCGAGAAACTTAAAGACCGAAGGCTTCGCCGTTTTGCGCTCAAGGGCTTGGTCTTTTTGGGGCGGGACGCTGAAGCAGCACTGCCAGAAGTTGTTGAACTATTGAGGCTGAAGGAAGCCCACGAAGTTTTAGTTAACATTGGGCCCCCCGCCTTCACATTGCTTCTCTCAAAGATTAACTCTGAAAGAGGTGAGACAAAGAGGCTGGCTCTCAAAGCGCTCGCGGCTTTTGAATCGACTGCTGCGTCAGCTATTCCCACTCTATTGAATTGCTTGGAGACTGGTAATTTTACGAATCGAGCGGAAGCGGCGAAGACTTTGGGAATTATTCGAGCTGAGGAGAAAGTTGTTATTCCGGCATTGCTCAAAACCATTGAAGAACGAGTCTTACTGGCTTCAACGAAGATCCTCGATAGCGACGATTTAAACCTGGCGAATTCAGCGATTCGGGCGATTGGCGCCTTTGGTCGCGGTGGTCGCTCGGCAATTCCACTTCTCACCCGTTTAGCGGGGGAACCTCACTTAGGCCTTCAGCGAGATGCCATGAAAGCTCTTGGAAATATTGGACCGGAGGCGTTCTCCGCGCTTCCCACGCTCAAAAAAGTATTTCGGGGGCTTTCGACTTATCATCGAAACTTCGCCATTGAGGCGATTATTCGAGTGGGAGCAGCAGACAAAGCTGTTCTCTCAAGCGCGATTGAAATGGCGTGGGAACACCACGAGCCTTTGGTCTTCGACTCGGCTATGAAGGCAGTGAAAGGAATTGGTCCCGGAGCTGGAGGCGCTGTGGATGTCCTCATCAAATTAATGCGTGATCACGCTGCCAGCCGTCTCAGGGTCATCAATGTTTTGGGTGAAATAGGCCCCGAGGCGAAAGCGGCGCTTCCCCCTTTAAGGGTGTTTCTTGGCCATCCTCGATTTAAGTCGGGCGCACGGCGAGCGATTGAGAAGATTGAAAAAGAACTTAAGAAGAAGGACTCCGCTCCGGGGGGCAAGTAAAGAGAATCAAGGGCTTTGAGCTTAACCAGTGAAGCCGTATTTCTCTTTGTACTTCTTCATTCTCCGAAGCAGGGAGCGGCGATTGACTCTTAATAAATCCGCGGCGTGAGTGCGATTGCCGTGGGTCAATTGAAGCGCGTTACTGATCTCTGCCATTTCCACTTCTTCAATCACATCGTCGAGGGGTCTGGCGGGTTTGGGCTTGTTCTCTAACTGCTTAATGTCGTTAATGAACTGCTGATCTTCCGCGAGGATCTCGAAATTGATTGTGTCCCCTGAAAAGTGGGCGAGGCGGGTCATCGCGTTCTCTAATTCGCGAATGTTTCCAGGCCAATCATAATTAAGAAACGCATCCAAAACGCGCGGGTCTCTTTGATCCAGCTTCTTCCTTTGTCCTCCTCTCCGCGACGCGACCTTCACGAGAAAGTGGTCCATTAACAGGGGAATGTCCTCTGGGCGTTTTCGCAGGGGCGGGAGGGTTAATTGAATGACTTGGAGGCGATAATAGAGGTCTTCTCGGAAGCGGCCTTCGGCGACTTCCTCCTTGAGGGTTCTGTTGGTCGCGCAGACAATTCTCACATCGACAGACTTTGGAACGGTCGCGCCGATGGGCAGAATCTCGCCTTCTTGGAGGACCCGGAGCATCTTCTTCTGCATCTCCAGTCTCATCTCGCCGATTTCATCGAGGAAGAGGGTGCTCCCCGAGGCGATCTCGAAGAGGCCTTTCTTGTCGCGGTCAGCTCCTGTAAAGGCGCCTTTGGTATATCCGAAGAGCTCACTCTCTAAGAGGCCTTCTGAGATCGCTCCGCAGTTTTGAGCGTAGAAGCGTCGCTTCGACCGCGGACTGCTGCGGTGAATCGCCCGAGCGACAAGCTCTTTTCCTGTTCCGGTCTCCCCCATGATCAAGACGGGGACATTGATTCCCACAACCCTGTCGAGCTTCTTGAAGATCTTCTCCATGAGCGGCGACCGGGTCAGCAGCTCTTCTCTCCGGAACTTCCCGGGCTTCGCCTCTTTCTTTGCGGGGATCGCTTCTTCGTCCTCTTTTGGCTTTGGTGAGCGAGCGCCGAGCCGGAGTAAATCTCGCGCTCCGAGTAGCAGATTCTCCTGGCTTGGTGTCGACCGGGCAGCGGGGTCGGGGACAATGCAGAGCACCATGAGGGGATGCTTGTCGGCGCCGTTGGCTCGGTCGGGGTAGGCGTGAATGGGTGGGGCGTCACTCTCTCCCTTGATTCCAATGGCGTAGGGAGGCGGAAAGCCGGTCATGTGATCGGGAGGAGGTTTGACGCCCGCGAGCCATTCTCGAAGACCGTGTTCGACGCGCATGAGTAGACGAGAGCTGCTCTCAACCTCAACTCCTGTGACGAAGTCTAAGGACGACGCAGCGATCTCTCCTTTGAGCACGAAGGCGCCAGTGACAGTCGGGATCTCCAGGCAAAACTCGCAGATGTGCTGGGCCAGCGCCTTGAAATCAAGGGTGTCCGCCAGCTTCATAATGAGCATGAGCAGGGAGGTGAGGGAGGGTTGTTTTTGCGTGGCTGGGTCCATGACGCTATTTTAATGTAAGCCCGTCAAAAACAAAAATCGTGAGATTCCCCGAGCGAGGAATAGGAATGGATGAAGGGAGATTGTCTATCCAGAGCCACCACCAAATCCCGGGCAGACACATGGGTCTGCCCCTACGAATTTTTCGCGTTGCTATGGGCTCTGGGTATTATGAATGGCTATGTAGGGGCAGACCTATGTGTCTGCCCGGGATCAATTATGGGCCGATAGATTAGAGCAAGTCCTGGAAAACACATGGGATTGCGCCTCTAATATTTATTCTCACAAAGTAAGAGATGCCTATGGATCAGCATGAGGTCTTCATGCTCTGGGTCAATCTGGAGCGCGCCTATTTCGACGGACCCGACGAGAATCGCGAGGTTCCGCTTCTCCGTTTAGTCCATCCGCCTTGGGAATCACCAGACAGCCATGTGCAAGCGGCATGGCAAAAACTGACATCTCCTGAGAACTTAGAAGGTCTCATTGAATGGCATCAAAGTATTAAAAATGGCCGGGTTGATAGCCAAGCAGCCAAGGCTGTCGAAGTGTGTCGGCAGCGAGCGAAGGACCAGGGCTGAAAGAAACGAGGACGCTGACAGTGAGTGA